>CAIUZX010000346.1 GCA_903903715.1 uncultured Caulobacterales bacterium | reverse complement strand
ATTTAGCATTCCCGACTCGGAAATTAACCATGACGGCAACAATTGTGGTGGAGAAGTGCGCGGTGCGACAAGAGATTTTGGTTCCGCAGACGATTCCGGGCCCCGAAAAGTCCATGCCATCGGATTTTGCATGCAGGGGCCGCGTCAAAGTCTGTCGGCGGCGCCTGAATTTCAACTTGTCGCCAGGTTTTTCCGTCCCCGAATCACGTTGGCCTGATGTCTGACAGTGCAACCACCAGAAAAGGCGAAATTCGAACTTGGGTTCTTGATCGGATCACAAGCGGCGCCTTGGGGCCGAGCAGTCGCATACCATCCGAACACCAGCTCATGGCGTTTTTTGGTGTAAGCCGAATGACCGTGCATTCAGCGCTATCGGAATTGGCGAGGGAAGGCGTACTGCGTCGGGTCAAGGGGCTTGGCACATTTGTCGCCCGACCGGGTTCCCACTTGACGGTGGTTCATGTGACGGATCCAGCGGAGGACATCCGAGCGCGCGGCGGGCAGTATGGCATCGAGCTCCTTACGCTCGAGGCCAGAGACGCAACCGTAGCCGAACGTAGCATCTTTGGCTTGGCCCAAGACGCCCAGCTTTTTCACTTGCAGGCGGTCCATATGTCCGGGAGGGCTGCAATTGCGCTCGAGGACCGACTGGTCAACCCGGCCATAGCGCCCAACTTTTTGCATGTGGACTTCACCGTGACATCGGCCTTCGCCCATCTGAGCGGCTGTGCGCCCTTTCCGGATGGCAGCCACGTGATCCGAGCTGTGCAAGCGAGTGAAATCGACAGGAAACTGCTGGATTTGAATTCCGGTGAGCCGTGCCTTGAGATTGAGCGGACGACGTGGATTGAGACTGCCGTCGTGACTCACGTCAAACTGCGATACCCCGGATCCGCCTACGAACTGTCGGGCGCCATTTCTCGACCGTGATCCTGACGGCGAACACGCCTCAGCTCAGCCATTCCCGACCTGAAGTGATCGCTCCCTTCGCAACCAAGGCCTTGGATCGCTCCAGGTCCGGCGCGAAAAATCGGTCCTTGTCGAAAAATGGAACCTGAACTCGCAAGGTCGACCAAATCTGCTCAAGCCGACCCGAACTTTTAAGTGGCCGATGAAAGTCGAGCCCTTGCGCCGCGGCCAGGAGCTCGAGGGCGACGATGGCGCGGGCGTTCTCGGTCATGTCTCCCAGTCGTCTTGCGCCCCAGGTCGCCATGCTGACGTGGTCTTCCTGGTTGGCGCTGGTGGGAATGGTGTCGATGCTCGCAGGATGAGCCAGACCCTTGTTTTCAGAAGCGAGTGCGGCCGCTGTGACCTGCGCGATCATGAAGCCCGAATTCTCCCCGCCGTTGTTAACGAGGAACGCGGGAAGTCCGCCGTTGTGATTGGGGTCGACGAGCATCGCCATGCGTCGTTCAGATAGATTGCCGATCTCTGCCAGGACCAAGGCGAGCTGGTCCGCGGCGAAGGCCACCGGCTCGGCATGGAAATTTCCGCCGGACAAGATTTCTTCCTGTTCGGGAAAGACGAGCGGGTTGTCGGTGACCGCGTTCGCCTCGATCACCAGAGTTGCGGCGCAATTTCTGATAAGATCGAGGCACGCGCCCATGACCTGAGGCTGGCATCTTAGGCAATAGGGATCCTGAACGCGGTCGCACTCCGCGTGGCTTGCCCGAATGGCGCTACCTCCTAACAGATCGCGATAGACGGCCGCCGCGTCGCTCTGTCCCCTGTGTCCGCGCACCGCATGGATGCGATCATCAAACGGCGCATCTGAACCTCTCGCGGCGTCGACGGACATGGCTCCGGAGACAACGGCGGCGTCAAACACCTGAACCGTGTCGAACAGTCCGGCTAGCGCAAGAGCGGTCGAAACCTGGGTTCCGTTGAGGAGGGCCAGGCCTTCCTTAGCCTCGAGCGGCAACGGCTCCAGGCCCGCTAATGAAAGGGCTTCGACTGCGGGCATCAGTTGGCCCCGATACTCGGCGTCGCCGACGCCGATCAGCGTTGCGGCGAGATGAGCGAGCGGCGCAAGGTCTCCGGATGCGCCGACGCTGCCCTTGCCCGGAATGGAAGGGATGATCTCGTGGTCCACCAAGGCAAGGAGCGCGGCGATCACATCCGGTCGCACGCCAGAATGTCCCCGTGCGAGGCTGTTGATCTTCAGCGCAATAATCAGTCTGACAATTTTTGCCGACAATCGCTCGCCCGTACCGGCGGCATGGCTCAGGACCAGATTGGTCTGCAATTGGCGAAGCGCATCGGGGGCGATCCGTTGGCGGGCGAGCAAACCGAAACCGGTGTTGACGCCATAGACGGCTGCGTCGCCCTCAGCTGCGCGAGCGACGACGCTGGCCGCCTTGGCGACGGGGCCCATCACACCATCCGCGAGCATCAGCCGACAGTTCGACCGATACACCTTTTCGAGGTCACCCAGTCGCATTTGGCCGGGTGTGATCATCAAGGTCTCAGACATGGCGCGGCGCCTCATTCAAAAAGGTCTCAAGCATGGACCTTAGGACAGGCTTCAGGCGGGCGACCCGGTCCGGATCAAGCAATGGCCCATCTGCATGCGGCGGTCCGTCCTGCAGGTAAGTTGAATAGGAAAGCTCGAGCTGGAGTGCGAAGACCTTGCGTTCCGGCTGGCCATAGCGGCGCGTGATGAAGCCGCCCTTGAATCGGCCGTCCAGTACGGAGGTGAACGTCAAGATCGCCGAGGCGCCACCATGAACCGCCTGCGCCAGCCCTGATGGACAGGCGCGACCGTCGTAGGATCCGAGATTGAGATCCGGCAATCGCCCGTCGAATAGCCGCGGCGAAATCGGATCGATCGAGTGGCAGTCCCACAGGAGACAATAACCATGGCGCTCCACCGCTGTCGCGATCAAGCGTTCCAGCGTTTGGTGGTAGGGGCGCCAGTACCGTTCGATCCGATTTTCGGCTTCTTTCTGAGTCGGCGCCTTTCCTGGCTGATAGAGCGGCGCGCCGTCGAACCGTTCGGTCGGGACAAGGCCACTACCGATTTGCCCTGGGTAGAGCGGAGCGTCGTCCGGCGGTCGATTAAGGTCCACCACATATCTCGACCAGACAGCCGCCAGGCTTGAGGCGTCGAGGGCCTCGGCCATATCGTACAGTTCATCCACGCGGTGGTCGGCGTCCAGCTGGACTAACGCCTCCGGAGTCATTCGCTCGGCGAGTTTGGGAGGAATGAGGCGCCCCGGATGGGGCGAAGAGAGGATGAGCGGCCCTGCGCGCTCTGTCAGACGATAGTCTGTAGGCGAACTCATGTCCTGTTCCGGTCCAGCATGGGCTGATCGAGACCGTGCCGATCGGCGCAGGCTTGCGCCACCTTATAGCCCGCGTCGGCGTGACGAATGACGCCGATAGCCGGATCATTCCACAACACGCGTTCGAGACGCCGGTCGGCGGCCTCGGACCCGTCCGCCACGATGACCATGCCGGCATGCTGCGAGAAGCCCATGCCGACCCCGCCGCCATGGTGCAACGACACCCAGCTTGCGCCGCCCGCGGTCGACAGGAGCGCGTTCAGAAGCGGCCAGTCCGACACGGCGTCCGATCCGTCAAGCATCCCCTCCGTCTCGCGATTGGGGCTGGCGACCGAGCCGGTGTCCAGATGGTCCCGTCCGATGACGATCGGCGCGGACACCTCGCCTTTGCGCACCATGTCATTGAAGGCGAGACCGATCCGGTGTCGATCCCCAAGGCCGAGCCAGCAGATCCGCGCGGGAAGGCCCTGGAACGCGATCCGTTCGGAGGCCATGTCCAGCCAGCGCTGCAGATGCGCGTCGTGCGGCATCAGTTCGCGCACCTTGGCGTCAGTGCGCGCAATGTCCGCCGGGTCCCCGGACAGGGCCGCCCAGCGGAACGGCCCTTTGCCTTCACAGAACAGCGGCCGGACATAGGCCGGAACGAAGCCTGGAAAATCGAAGGCGTCGGCGACCCCCGCCTCCTTGGCCATCTGGCGGATATTGTTGCCGTAATCGACGGTCGGCACGCCCATGCGCTGGAAATCGAGCATGGCCTTCACGTGCTCGGCCATCGATGTGCGGGACGCCGTTTCAACCGCCTTAGGATCGGTCTCACGTTTGCTGTCCCAGTCCCCGAGCTTCCAGCCCCTAGGAAGATAGCCGTTGATCGGGTCGTGCGCCGAGGTCTGGTCGGTCACAAGGTCCGGCTTCACGCCGCGCCTGACAAGTTCCGGGAACACGTCCGCCGCATTGCCGAGGAGGCCGACTGAGACGGGTTTGCCCGTTGTCTTCGCCTCCTCCATCCAGGTCAGGGCTTGATCCAGATCCTCGGTCGCTCGGTCGAGATAGCGTGTGTCCAGGCGCTTTTGCACACTCTGCGGGCGGCACTCGACGGCGAGGCACGAGGCTCCCGCCATCGTGGCGGCCAGGGGTTGGGCGCCGCCCATCCCGCCGAGGCCCGCCGTGAGAATCCACCGACCGGTCCAATCGCCGCCGTAGTGCTGACGCCCGGCCTCGACGAAGGTTTCGTACGTGCCCTGCACGATGCCCTGACTGCCGATGTAGATCCAGGATCCGGCCGTCATCTGGCCGTACATCATCAGGCCCTTGCGATCGAGTTCGTTGAAGTGCTCCCAGGTCGCCCATCGGGGCACCAGATTGGAGTTTGCAATGAGAACGCGGGGCGCGTCTTCGTGGGTGCGGAAGACAGCCACCGGCTTGCCCGACTGGATCAATAGGGTCTCGTCGGCTTCGAGCCGTTGGAGGGCGGCGACAATGGCGTCAAACGCCGCCCAGTTCCGCGCCGCTCGGCCGATGCCGCCATAGACCACCAGAGCGTCGGGATTTTCCGCCACTTCGGGGTCCAGATTGTTCATCAACATGCGCAGCGCGGCTTCCGCCACCCAGGTCTTGCACGTCTTCTTCGAACCCCGGGGACTGCGAACAATACGGCGGTTTTGCATGAAGTCGTCAGGGCGGGTCATCGGCGATCGTCCTCTTGAAGCGGACAAAGGTTAGGCCTCAGTAGTTGTCTAGGCAACCAGCTTGCGCATCGTTCTGCGATAGGCGTCGGCGACCCGATCTTCCTCGGCGTGACGACCTTCGCGCACGACGGCAACCCCATTTGAAATAACGGTCTCGATGGGCGAAACGCCATGTCGACAGAAGACGAGGCTGTCGATCAAGGCGTCCCCCTGACGACCTGCAAGGCTTGGATGGTCACTATCCAGGATCAGAAAGTTCGCTTTTGCGCCGGGTTCCAACCCGCAATGGGCTTCGCCCAACGCGCGGGCCCCACCGGCGACGGCGCGCATCCACAGATCCGCCCCGCGATGTCCGGCGCGTCCCTCCGCGAAACGACGCTGCTGGCGAAGTCGCCATCCGTAGTCAAGCCAGCGGAGCTCTTCGACCACCTCCAGACTGACGTGACTATCCGTTCCGACCCCGAACACCCCCGAATGGGCCTCGAGCCCCGGAAAATCAAAAAACCCATCGCCGAGGTTGCCTTCGGTCGTCGGACACAGTCCCGCGACCGCGCCACTTCTGCTGACCCTCGAAGTCTCCTCCGGCGTCATGTGGGTCGCGTGGACCAGACACCAACGTGTATCTACGTTTGCGAGATCAAAGAGATGCTCGACCGGCCGGCGACCCGTCGCGCTCATGCAGGCCTCGACCTCTCCGACCTGCTCGGCGACGTGCATGTGCACCGGCCCTGCGGGCGTTCCGGCCAGCGCCTCAGCGATCCGGTCCGCGGGCACGGCTCGAAGGCTGTGGAGCGCAAGAGCGGTTCGGACGCCGCGTCGCTTTAGCGCGCCACGAATGTCGGCAATGTCTTCGGGCCCCGCCTGGAAACGCTTTTGTTGAGGCTGAAGCGGTGCGCCGTCGAAGCCAGCGGTCAGATAGACGCAAGGAGCGAAGACAAGATCCAGCCCCGCGATTGCCGCCCCTTCAGCAACCGCCAGCGCGCAGGCGGCCTTGTCCTCGTACCACCCGCCCTCCGGTGTCCGGTGGATGTAGTGGAACTCAGCGACCGCACCGTACCCGCCCTTCAGCATTTCCACATAGGCTTGAGCTGCGATGGCCTGAAGATCATCCGGATCCAGGCGCGCCAGAAAGGCGTACATCCGCTCGCGCCAGCTCCAGAAATCGTCCCGCCCGCCGTTCGAGAGTTCCGCGAGGCCAGCCATGGCGCGCTGGAACGCGTGACTGTGCACGTTGGAGGGCGCTGGCAGGCAAGCTCCGTCGAAGCATTCGGCCCCCTCCTTAGATCCTTCCGGCGTCACGCTTTCAATCAAGCCGTGGACGTCACACTCGATCCGAACATTTTGGCGCCAGCCGCTCGCCAGTTTCGCTTGTGATACCCAATAGGCGGACATGCACCGTCTCCCGTCTGTCTAGACAACTGTGCGGTATCGCGACCATGCTGCCAAGACCCCGGCGGGAGAGACAAGAGTGACGGCGACATTCACAGACCTGCGCATATGGCGCGGGGCGACCCTGGCGACATGTGACAGCGACCTATCCGGCTGCGGTGTGATCAGGAATGGCGCCCTTGTCGCCGAAGGCGAGCGCATTCTTTGGATCGGGGCCTCGGTTGATTTACCCGCTGACCTCTTGGGGCGCGCCACTCAGGTCGAGGAGATGGAGGGGCGGTTGATCACGCCTGGCCTGATCGACGCTCACACGCATCTCGTCTTCGGCGGAGATCGGGCGGCGGAGTGGGGGCTACGTCTCTCCGGCGCCCCTTACGAAGAGATCGCGCGCCAAGGGGGCGGGATCGTGTCCAGCGTCAAGGCGACCCGCGCCGCCAGAGAAGATGAACTGGTGGCGCAGTCCCTGCCGAGATTGGACGCCCTTCTGGCGGACGGCGTGACGACGGTGGAGATCAAGTCCGGCTACGGACTCAATCTGGCGGACGAGACCAAGATGTTGCGCGCAGCCCGGCGACTGGGCGGACTTCGACCTGTGCGGGTTCGAACGACCCTGCTCGCCGCACACACCCTGCCTCCGGAATATCGCGATAACAGGGCCGCCTATGTTCAAGAGATCATCGATTTGATCATTCCAGACGTCGCTGCCGCGGGACTTGCTGATGCAGTCGACGCCTTTTGCGAGGGGATCGCTTTCACGGCGGATGAGACGCGCGCCGTATTTTCCGTCGCACGGGCGCAAGGCCTTCCGGTCAAGTTGCACGCCGATCAGCTCAGCGATGGCGGCGGCGCGGCGCTGGCGGCGGAATTTTGCGCCCTATCGGCGGATCACCTCGAGCACGCATCAGAAGCAGGCTTGCAGGCGATGCAGCGTGCTGGTGTCGTCGCCATGCTGCTTCCCGGCGCCTACTATGTGCTGCGGGAGACGAAGCGGCCGCCCGTCGAGCGTATGCGACAGATCGGTCTCACGATGGCGGTCGCTACCGACTTGAATCCGGGCACGTCCCCCGTGACGAGCCTGCGGCTGGCCATGCACCTTGCATGCACGCT
>CAIUZX010000345.1 GCA_903903715.1 uncultured Caulobacterales bacterium | reverse complement strand
GTGTTGGAAGCGCAGGCCTCCTCCATCATCGCGTAGTACTCGTTCACCCTGGCCTAGCCCGACGGCTTGCTGGTGAAGCGCTCGCTCTCATAGGCGCCGGGAAGGCCGCCCAGCTCCAGGAACTTGGCCGACTGCGCCGCGTTGGCGGGGAGGACCGTCAGATAGCCGTTCTGGGTGCGGAAAGGGCGGCGGTGCGGGGTGATCGTCGTGGTGTGACCGAAGTTCCCGGTCGCCGGCACATAGGTCTGATTGTAGAGATGCTCGGCCATCATGTAGCCGGTGAAGGTCTCCAGCATCGGCACGGCCACGTACTGGCCTTCGCCGGTCTGGTCCCGATGGCGCAGCGCCGCCAGGGTGGCGATGACCGCGAACAGGCCGCAGGTCTTGTCCGCCACGATGGAGGGCAGGGGGCGGAAGGCCGCGTTGGGGTCCACGAGCTGCTCCAGCCCGCAGGCCCCGCTGGCCGACTGGATCAGATCGTCGAACGCCTGCAGGCCCGCATAAGGACCAGCGTCGTCATAGCCCATCGCCTCGACATAGATGATGTCCGGCCGGATCGCCTTGACGTCGGCATAGGAGAAACCCAGGCGCGCCACGGCGGCGGGGCGCATGTTGTGGATGAAGATGTCGCCGGTCGCCACCAGCTTGCGCAGGATCTCCTTGTCCGGGTCGGTCTTCAGGTCGAGGGCGACGGAGCGCTTGTTGCGGTTCAGCGCCACATAGGTGGGGCCCATCTCCTTGGCGTTCGGCGGCTTGCCGGAGTGGCGCTGGCGGTCGCCGCTCGGCTCCTCGATCTTGATCACGTCGGCGCCGAGATCCCCGAGGGTCTGGGTGGCGTAGGGGCCGAGCACGAACTGGGTCAGGTCTATAACGCGCAGGCCGTTCAAGGGGCCTTTCGCCTGGTCGTTTGGCGCCGAAGTATCTTTCACCGTGGTCATCTTGTTTTTCCTCCCGCCGAATTCGAGGCGTGCGCCTTTGGTCGTATGAACTGAACCGGATGATGCGGCTGCTGAAAAGAGCCAATCGCATCCGACGCTTCTCCCTCGCAAGCCTTCCCCTACGGCGCCTTGCCAAGTCCCGGGCGCGGTCTAAGGTTATCGACAACGGGGCGGCGCGAACGACCGCCTGGCTTCAGGAAGGACGCCGCCATGGACCTCAGCTTTTTGCCGGAACACGCTGACTTTCGCGCCGAGGTCCGCACCTGGATCGAAGCCAATTTCCCGCAAGCTATCCGCGACAAGCAGGCGACGGGCGAAAACCTCAACAAGCAAGAGATCCTGAGCTGGCACAAGGTGCTCTACAAGAAGGGCTGGCTGACCCCGTCCTGGCCGGTGGAGTACGGCGGCACGGGCTGGGACGCGGTCCGGCGCTATATCTGGTCGGAGGAGCTCGCCCGCGCCAACACCTGTCAGCCGTCGTTTGGCCTCGGCATGATCGGGCCGGTGCTCTACACCTTTGGCACGTCCGAGCAGAAGGCGAAGTTCCTGACCCCCACGGTGGCGGGGGATATCTGGTGGTGCCAGGGCTATTCGGAGCCGGGGGCGGGATCGGACCTCGCCGGTCTCTCGACGCGCGCCGAGCGGTTCACGGGTGAGGACGGGCGCGACTACTACCGCGTCACCGGCCAGAAGACCTGGACCACCCAGGGGCAGTACGCCGACTGGGGCTTCTTCCTCGTTCGCACCGATCCGACCGCGCGCAAGCAGGAGGGGATCACCTTCCTTCTCATCGACATGACGTCTCCCGGCGTATCGGTCCGCCCGATCATCACCATCGACGGCGGGCATGAGGTCAATGACACCTTCCTCGACAATGTGATCGTGCCGGTGGAGAACCGCATCGGCGAGGAGAACAAGGGCTGGACAGTCGCGAAGTTCCTCTTGGGGCACGAGCGTACGGGCATCGCCGGCGTGGCCCGCTCCAAGCGGGGCATCGAGCGTCTGCGAGAGATCGCCGCCCGCGTTCCGGCGGACGATGGCGCGCCGCTGATCCGTGATCCGGACTTCCGCCGCAAGGTGGTGGAACTGGAGCTGGATCTCGCCGCTCTCGAATATACCGAGCTGCGCACCCTCGCCGGCGAGTCCAGTGGGCGCGGGCCGGGGCCGGAGGCGTCGCTTCTGAAGGTCAAGGGCACCGAGGTCGGCCAGCGGCTGACGGAGCTGACGCTGGAGGCCGCGGGCGTGCAGGGCCAGCCCTATTTCCGGGGCTTTCCGGCGCAAGGCGGCAACGCCGACCCGATTGTTCCCGATTTCGCTTTCAAGGCCGCCCCGGTTTACTTCAACATGCGCAAGACTTCGATTTTCGGCGGCTCGAATGAAATTCAGCGAAACATCATGGCCAAGGCCGTTCTTGGCCTCTGAAGGCGTCGCGTGAGCCGGCCTGATCCGCCGGTTCTCCCCGCCCACGTCAAAGGGTTCATGAGCGCCGCCGAGGGGAAGGCGCTGCACGACGCCGCGTGGGACGCCTGCACGCTGGGGCCGGTGCTGGAGATCGGCAGCTATTGTGGCCTCTCCGCCCACTATCTCGGCGCCGCCTGCCGCGACAGGGGCGGCGTGCTCTTCTGCGTCGATCACCACCGCGGGTCGGAGGAGAACCAGCCCGGCTGGGAATATCATGACGCAGACCTCTGGGACGAAGACGCCAAGGCCCTCGACACCCTGCCGCACCTTCGCCGCAACCTGCGCCTCGCCGGGCTCGAGGACGTGGCGGTGCCGGTCGTCGGTCGCTCGGATGTTGTGTCGAGACACTGGGTCCAGCCGCTCGGCATGCTGTTCATCGACGGTGGTCATACGATGGAGGCGGCGCTAGAGGACTGGCGCGGCTGGTTGGGTCATGTTCGGCGCGGCGGCGTGCTGGCCATTCACGACGTGTTCCCCAACCCCGCCGATGGCGGACGACCGCCGTTCGAGGTCTATCAGCGTGCGCTGGCGTCGGATCTGTTCGAGGAATTCTCGACGGTGGATAGCCTAAGGCTGCTGAAACGCCTCTAGGTCGGCTGCTGCAGAAGATCCGCGGCGAGGATGACCGCGGCCTGGGTCCAACTGGGCTTTTCCTGCGGCCATGGGATCTCTTCCGCATACTGAAAGCCCATCCAGTAGGCGCCGTCGAGGTCGCGATGCTGGTGCTGCAGGGCTAGAAGCCGCTTCGCCTCATCCCGGAGGCCGATGCGGTGCAGGGCCATGGCGAGCTCGCAGGACTCCGCCACAGTCACCCAGGGCTCGCCGATCACGCAGTGGCAACCGAGCGTGTCGCGCACGAACTGAGACCGCTTCGCATCGATCCGGGCGTGAGCAGGCGCTGCGTCGACGACGCCCGCCAGCACCGGATAGTACCAGTCCATGGCGAAGTTTGAGCGATCCACGCCCTGGCGGTCAAACCGCTCCGGCAGGCGCTTGACCGCGCGAGCGAGCCTTGCCCGCGCCCGCCGCCAGTCTGGGCGCGGCGCGCCGACCGCGTCGGCGATCTCCTCGGCGCAGGCGATGGACATGACGAGGCAGGCGTTGCCCGCCAGAAGGCTGTCGTCGATC
>CAIUZX010000344.1 GCA_903903715.1 uncultured Caulobacterales bacterium | reverse complement strand
GGGTGATGTCGGTGGTGCCGTCGAGATACTGGCCGCCCGAATCGACCAGCAACAGCTCGCCCCGCTGGACGCGGCGGTTGGTCTTGGTCGTCGGGCGATAGTGGATCACCGCCCCGTTGGGGCCCGCGCCCGCGATGGTGTCGAAGGAGAGGTCCTGCAGCGCGCCGGTGTCGGCGCGGAAGCCCTCGAGCTTGGTGACGGTCTCGATCTCGTCCGGCGGGTTCACTTGCCCCTCCGTCGCCAGCCAGTGCAGGAACCGGCACATGGCTGCGCCGTCCCGCCGGTGCGCCGCATGGGCGCCGCTGATCTCCACGGCGTTCTTGGCCGCGCGGGGCAGGGCGCAGGGGTCCTGTCCGCGCACGACATGCCCGCCCGCCGCCGTCACCTTGTCGAAATACCAGGCCGAAGCCTGCGATGGGTCGAGCAGCACCCGCTTGCCCTTCAGGGCGTCGAGGGCGGGGGCGAGCTCGTCGGGGCGTCGAAGTTCCGTCGAATTGCCGAGCCAGGCGGGCAGCTCCGCGGTGATCTTGTCCGGGTCGAGGAACAGGGTCGCCAGTCCTTGCGCGTCCACAATCGCCTGACCGAGGGGGAGGGGCGAGCGGATCACATCGCCGCCGCGGACGTTGAACAGCCAGGCGAGGGACGACGGTCCGGTCAGCACCGTGACGTCTGCGCCCGCGCTCCTGATCGCGTCGGCGATGCGCTCGCGCTTGGCGGTCGCCGCTTCGCCGGACTTGTCGTCCGTGTGCGGCCGGACGGGCGCCTTGGGCTGGGGCGGGCGGTCGGTCCAGGCGACGTCCACGGGGTTCGGATCCACCGCGACCAGCTCAGCGCCCGCGCGGCTCGCCGCCTCCATCAGACGGGCGAGGGCGTCCGGCGTGTGCAGCCGCGCGTCATAGCCGATCTTCTGCCCGGGCTTCAGGGTCTGGGCGAGCCACTCCGGCACGCCGCCTTCCACCATGTCGTGATAGCTGAACAGCCGACCGTCGACCTGAGCGCGGACCTGCAGGGTGTAGCGGCCGTCCGTGAACATCGCCGCGCGATCCTTGAGCACGACCGCCGCCCCCGCCGAGCCTGTGAAGCCGGTGGCGAAGGCCAGCCGGTCATTCGCCGCGGGCAGGTACTCGTTGTTGTACTCGTCCTCATGCGGAATGATGAGCCCGTCGAGCCCTTGGGCGGCCATGGCGGCGCGAATGGACGGGAGGTGCTTTTCGCCGAAGCTGGGGTCGGCGTGATCTTCGAAGGTCTGGAACATGCCGCCGTTGTAGCGCGCAGGACGGCTTCGGCAAAGAGGCCGATCAGACCTGCCGGTCGCGCCTGCGCATCACCAGCGCCGACCAGGCGTCGCGGCGGATGCGCGCGTCCAGGCGAAAGCCGCGGGACAGATAGGCCGCGCGGACCTGCCGCTCCTGCGTGCGCAACAGGCCGGAGAGAATGGCGACGCCCCCGGGCTTCAGCGCCATGCGGATGGGCTGGGCGAGGCTGATCAGCGGGCGGGCGAGGATGTTGGCGAAGACCAGGTCGTAGGGCGCCTGCTCGGCGACCCGGCGATGGCCGAGGCCTGAGGCGTGCACGAAGCGCGCACGGGCGCGGTTGAGCGTGGCGTTCTCCCTGGCGATGCGGACGGAGACCCGGTCGATATCCGTGCCGACGACCTTGCGCGCCCGTGTCCGCGCCGCGGCGATGGCGAGCACGCCGGTGCCCGCGCCGACGTCCAGCACCCGATCAAAGCGCGCCTGGCGCTTGAGCAGGAGATGGTAGGCGAGCAGGCATCCGACAGTGGTGCCGTGGTGGCCCGTCCCGAACGCTGCGCCCGCCTCGATCCGCAGATTGACGGCGTTGGAGGGCGTGCGGCCGCGATCGTGCGCGCCATATATAAAGAAGCGGCCCGCCCGCACCGGCGGCAGGCCAGACAAGGCCATGGCCAGCCAGTCCGCATCCGCCAGCGCCTCGATCACGACGATCAGATCGGGATGCGCCGACAGGACCTCGGTAATGGCGTCACGCTCTTCTTCTTCCATCGGAAAGGCGTCGATGCGCCATAGGCCGCGGTCCTCGTCCTCTTCCAGGATGGAATAGGTCGCGCCCTCCAAGAGGGGGTGGGCGTCCATGTCGCGGGCGGCGGCTTCGGCGACAGCGCGCGGGCCGCGGGCGACGATCTGCAGGGCGGGGTCTAAAACCATGCCGGGCTCTCTAACCGGTTCCCTCAGGTCGGGCGACCCTTTTCCGACATGAGGGGCGTTCGTAACCCGTTTGTTAACCATACGCTGACCAACTCAGGTCCGATTTGAGCCGCTCGCCCGAAGCGATTCTCGAGGTATGTCGGTTGGGCGCGCAGGCGGCGTAAGTGAAGGAGCCAAGACACATGAACGGTGCGGAAGTCCTCGATATCGGTCGCGACGCGATCTGGCTCGCCATTCAACTTGCGGCGCCGATTCTGCTGGTTGGCCTGGTGGTGGGTATTCTGGTCGGCATGCTGCAGACCGTGACGCAGATTCAGGAGCAGACCTTGGTCTTCGTCCCCAAGGTTGTGGCCGGGTTCATTTCCCTGCTGATTTTTCTACCTTTGATGGGCATGCTGATGTCTGATTTCATGCGCCACATCGCCAACCGAATCGCGGCTCTGTAGGCGCGGATCGAGAGCGGGCGGGACATGGAACATTACGCACTCGCGTCACAGGTTTACGGCGTCGCCCTGATCTTCGCACGGCTGGGCGCGTTCTTCATGTCCATGCCGGGATTGAGCGAGAGCTTCACGCCGTCCACGCCGCGGCTCGGCTTTTCCCTGCTGGTGTCGATCGCCCTGTTTCCGACCCTCTCCGCGGGGATGCCGGGAGAGCCTGCGTCCCTCTTCGGGATGACGGCCCAACTCGTGTCGGAGCTGGTGATCGGTCTGGCGCTCGGGGTGCTGCTGCGGCTGTTCATGGCCGCGTTGGCGGTCGCGGGTGAAATCATTTCGCTGCAGACGACCCTGTCATTCGCCCAGACGACCAACCCGCTTCAGGCGCAGCCGACCACGTCGGTCACAACGTTCCTGACGATCTTCGGCCTGACGACCATCTTCGCGTCCGGCCTGCATCTCGTTTTCATCGCCGGCATCGTCCATTCCTACGCCGTGTTCCCGGCGGGTCACGGCGTGCCCATGGCGTCCTTCAACAAGCTGTTCGTCCAGACCTTGTCGGAGGTCTACGAGCTTGGCGTGCAGATGTCGGCGCCCGTGATCGTCTTTTCCCTCGTCTTCAACATCGCCACGGGACTGATCGCCCGGGTCATGCCGCAGTTTCAGATCTTCGCCCTGTCGTCGCCCTTAAGCGTCCTTTTGGGCCTGTCGCTCCTGTCCATGTGTCTGGGCGGGCTCGGCGTCGTGTGGACGGACCACTATCGCAACTATGTCGAGCGGTGGTTCTGACCCATGGCGGAAGACACAGATCAGGCCTCGAAAACAGAAGAGCCGTCTGCGAAACGGCTCTCCGAAGCGCGGGACAAGGGCGACACCCCGAAGTCTCCAGACGTTGCGCCTTTGGCGACGCTGACGGCGGCGAGCGTGGTGTGCATGATGTACGGCGGGGACATCACCCGAAACATCATGTTTCAGTTGCTGCCCTTCATCGCCCACCCCGACGCCATCGACATGAGCGGCGCGGGCGGGCAGGGGGTCTATCTCTCGGTCCTGAAGGCTTGCGCGCCGGTGTTGGCCGTGCTGATCGCGGCGGGCGTCGCTGGAGCCGTGGGCAATGTGGGGCAGACCGGCTGGATCTGGGCGCCTGGGCGCATCATGCCGGATCTGTCCAAGCTCAACCCCCTAGGCGGTCTGGGCCGGATCTTCAGCCTCGATTCCCTCGTCAATTCGGGCAAGTCGTTCCTCAAGCTGATCGCGGTCGGGCTGATCGCCTGGTGGATCCTGGTCCCCAAGATCCCGCTGCTTCAGGGCATGGCGGGCCTCGGCGTCGCGGCGATCCTGCCCGTCGCGATGGATGTGATCCGCGAGCTCCTCCTCGCCGTACTCGCCCTGATGGCGGTGGTCGCCGGGGCGGACTGGTTCTGGCAGCGCTATCGCTTCATGCAGAAACTCCGCATGACCAAGGAAGAGGTCAAGCAAGAGCACAAGGACGCCGACGGCGACCCGCTCATCAAGGGCAAGCGGCGTCAGTTGCAGTTCCAGAAGTCCCGCCAGCGGATGATGCAGGCGGTCCCCAGCGCCACCGTGGTGGTGATGAACCCGACGCACTACGCCGTCGCCCTGCGCTATGTGCAGGGAGAGACCGCGGCGCCGGAGTGCGTGGCCAAGGGCGTCGACACCCTCGCCCTGCGCATCCGTGATCTCGCCCGGGAGCATGGCGTCCCGGTCGTGGAGGATCCGCCGCTCGCCCGCGCGCTCTATGCGACTGTCGAGATCGATCAGGTCATCCCCACCCAGCACTTTGAAGCGGTCGCAAAGCTGATCGGCTTCATTCTGGCGAAAGCCCGCGAACGGGCCCGCCCTGCGCGCGTCGCAAGGGGGCTCTGACGGACATGTTCGCCTTTCGTACAAATCGTGGTTCACTCCATCCCGACAGAAGGACGGTTTCGAAATGACCATTCCGAGCGCGGACCTCGCACGTTCAGCCGCCGGAAAGACCGGCGGGCGGCGCTTGCCGGTCGCCGACGGCGTCGCTCTTGCGGCTACGGCCCTGTTCCTGGTCGCGGTTCTGGCTCTGGCGCTGCCGGCGCTGCAGTCAGGACGGTCCATCGGCCCCACGCTGCTGCTGCTGACAGGCGTCGCCGGCTTTTCGTTCCTGGGGGTCGTGGCGTTCAGCGCCGCCAATCGGGTGTCCTCCCAGATGGGCCACGAGGACCTCGACGCCTTTGTCTCGGCGCTGCAGGAGGCCTCTGCGGTCGCGTCTCTGGATGGGCGTCTTGAGGCGATCAATCTGGCCTGGGCTGATCTGTTCGGCGGGGCCGATCGCCTGCCTCGGTCGGGCGGCGACGGACAGGTGGTCTATGGCGCGCTGAAGCAGGCCGCGGCGCATGGCGCGGGCGAAGGGCGCCTGGCGTCAGGGGTGCTGCTGAAGGCGACGCGGATCGGGGACCGACGGGCGTTGCTGCGCGCCGAGAAGGAAACCCTGCGCGAGGCGTCGCCCACGGCTGCGCCCTTGACCGTCAGCACGCCGCGTCCAGCGACATCCTCCACTCTCGACGCGTTCGCCGCCGCCGCGCCTTTCGGCGCCAGCCTCCTGACCGGAGACGACCCCTTCGCGTCGGAGATGTCGGACGTCAATCCGGCCCTTGTGACCCTGACCGACGGGGCCGCCGCACCGGGCGTCGCCTTTGCGGGGCTGTTCGATCCGTCGTCGATCGGCGAAGCGCGAGAGCGACTCAAGAGCCATCCCGCCGGGCCGGTGGAGCTGCGGTTTGCGCAGAAATCCCCCGGCGGCGCGGCCCGAATCGCGCACCTCTATCTCGCTCGCGATGCGCTTGGCTGGACCACGGCCTTCCTTCTGGACGTCAGCGAACAGAAGCAGCTTGAGCTGCAGCTGGCGCAGAACCAGAAGATGCAGGCGATCGGGCAGCTGGCCGGCGGCGT
>CAIUZX010000343.1 GCA_903903715.1 uncultured Caulobacterales bacterium | reverse complement strand
CTCCAACGCGCTGGCCAAGGCCGAGCTCGGCTGGCGGCCCTTATATCCCGACTATCGCGCGGGGCTCGCCGCGGTGCTCAGCTCCGAAACCGCCGCCAGCATCCGCTGAAGGTCCTCTGGCCGGGACAGGCGGTGGTCGCCATCTCGGATCAGGGTGAAGACGACGTCCTCCCCCGTTATGGCCTCGGCGAGCGCGAGAGCGTGGCGCCATGGCACCGACGTGTCCGCGCCGCCCTGGAGAATGCGCACCGGCACATCGATCTCCACCGGCCCCGGGAGTACGCACCACTGGGCGCCGTCGTCCATCAGGCCTTGCGTGACCGGATAGCCGTGTTCCGGCGGCGGGCGCCACACCCTATCGCTTAGGAGTTGCTCCAGCGCCTCGGGCGGCAGGTTGGGGCGCATCAGGGTTTCGGTAAAGTCGGCGGCGGGGGCGATGAGCACCAGTCCCCTCACCCGCTCCGACCTCGCCAAGGTCACCAGGGTGGAGATCCAGCCCCCCATGGAGGAGCCGACCAGCACGACCTGCCCCGTCGTCAGCTCATCGATGACGGCGAGCGCATCGGACCGCCAGCGGCCGATGGTCCCGTCGAGGAAATCCCCGTCCGACACCCCGTGGCCGAAATAGTCAAAGCGCAGATAGTCCCGCCCGCTCGCCGCGGCCCAGTCCGCAAGGGCCTGAGCCTTGTTGCCGGTCATGTCGGAGTGAAAGCCGCCAAGCCAAACGATCGTCGGGCCCGCGCCCAGCGTTCGTCGCCAGGCCAGACGCGCGCCGTCGCCGCAGACGAGGTGGCCGTCAGTTTCGGTCACATTGTCGTCAGTCATGCTTTTCGGAACGGGACGTCAGATAGTCCATCAGGGCGAGCAGAACGCCGGAAACCACGAAGGTCATGTGGATCCCGACCATCCAGCCCAGACGGATATTGTCGATCTCATGCCCGGCGCCCTCGCCCGGCTCCGCCAGCTCCATGAACGCCTTCAGGAGCGCAATGGCGGATATGGCGACGATGGAGGCGATCACCCGGATCTTCAGCCCGGAAAAATCGACCTTGCCCATCCAGCTCGGCCGGTCGGGGCTGTTGCCCGTATTGATCTTGGAGACGAAGTTCTCGTAGCCCGAAAAAGTCACGATCATCACCAGATTGGCGGCGAGGGTCAGGTCGATCAGGTCCAGCACGAACAGAACGGCGTGATCAGGCGAGCCGTTCATCGCCGCTTCCGCCTCGAGAATGAAGCGCCGGAAAAACGCGACGCCGATCACGACGATGACCCCGATCAGGCCAAGGTAAAACGGCGCGAGCAGCCAGCGCGAGTTGAACAGGATGAACTCGAGCAGGGACTCGATGGGATTGAATCGCCGACGCCGTTCCATCTCGCCACTCGCCGCCATGAACCGCTGCGATGGAAGTCTGTTTAGATCGTGGGCGTCAAGCCCGAAGCTGTCCGCCGCACGCCTTGGCCACCGCGGCCACGACTTTTGTCGAGACCTGTTCGATTTCGGCCTCAGTCAGGGTGCGCTCGACAGGCTGGAGGCGCACCTCCAACGCGACGGACTTGGATCCTTCCGGAACACCCGGTCCGCGATAGACGTCAAACACGCGGGCCTCGACGATCAGGGCCTTGTCCGCCGAAGCCGCCGCCCGGGCCACGTCTCCGGCGAAGCGCTGCTCATCCACGATGAACGCAAAGTCGCGGGAGAGCGGCATGAAGGGCGAGAGGTTCAGCGCGGGCTTTGACCGCACGGCCTTTTTCTTGGGCTCGGGCACAGCCTCAAGCCACAGCTCGAAGGCGTAGACGGGGCCGGCGACGTATAGGGCCTTCAGCACGCTTGGGTGAACCGCGCCGAACTCGGCCAGGATCGCCTTGGGGCCAAGCTGCAGGCGCGCCGACTGACCGGGACGCCACCAGCTGGGCAGGTCCGACTGGACGAGTTGCAGCTTTTCGGTGGCGACGCCCATCAGGTCGAGGAGGGCCATCAACTCCGCCTTGATCGTGAACACGTCGGCGTCCGCTCCGCCGTCCCAGCGGCGCGGGCCGTGGGGCGCGATCAGAGCCGTGATCGCCGTCCGCTGATCATTGGGCATGGGCCCAGCGAACACCGGCCCGATCTCGAACAGGGCCACGTCCGGGAAGCCCCGCGCGGCGTTGCGGCCCGCGGCCTCGATCAGGCCAGGCAGGCAGGACGGGCGCATGTCGCTCAGGTCCGCCGACATCGGATTGGCGAGCTTCAGGCGCGCATCGCCGCCGCCGAACAGCTTCGCCGCGGTCTCCGAAACGAACGACCAACCGACGCTCTCCGAGAACCCGGACGCCGCAAGTGTGCGCCTTGCGAGACGCGCGCGACCCTGTCTGGTCGTCAGCACGCCGCCGGGGGGCGGCGCGAGGGTGGGCAGCGGCGTCGACGGGATGTTGTCATAGCCGACGATGCGGGCGATCTCTTCGACGAGGTCCGCCTTCGCCGTCACGTCGCGACGCCAGGTGGGCGGGGTCACGCGTAGGGCCTGCCCCTGAGGCTCCGTCGCAAAGCCGAGGGTGTGCAGGATCTCCACCGTCCGCTCCGGCGGTACGGCGAGGCCTGACAGGCCCTCAACATAAGCGGGGTCGAAATCGAAGGCTTCCGGCGGCGCGGGCGCAGCGCCAGCAACGCGGATCTCCGAAGGCTCCCCGCCGCAGATGTCGAGGATCAACTGCGTCGCAAGCTCGAGACCCGAAATGACGAAGCCTGAATCCACGCCCCGGGCGAAGCGGTACTGGGCGTCCGAGAGAATGCCGGTGTCGCGGCCCGTCTGGGCCGTGCGGATCGGATCGAACAGCGCGGCCTCCACGAACACATCGGTCGTGTCCGCGCTGCAGCCGCTGCCCTCGCCGCCCATCACGCCGCCGAGGCCGAGGACCCCGCCCGCGTCGGCGATCACGCACATGGCGGGTGTCGGCGCGTAGGTGCGGCCGTCGAGGGCGAGGAAGCTGTCGCCCTCCGCCCCCAGCCGCGCCTCGACGAAGCCGTGGGTCAGCTTGGCGGCGTCATAGACGTGCAGCGGGCGCGCGCGGTCGTAGCAGAGGAGATTGGTCACATCGACGAGGGCGTTGATCGAGCGCAGGCCGATGGCCGTCAGCCGCGCCTGCAGCCAGGCGGGAGACGCACCGTTCTTCACGCCCCGGATCAGGCGCCCGGCGAACATCGGGCAGGCCTCGGGCGCGGTGATGCGGATCTCGATCGGGCACGGGAACCTGCCCGGCACGGTAGCTGGTTGGCGGTCGATGAAGCGGCCAATACCGGTCGCAGCGAGGTCGCGGGCGATGCCGGCGACGCCCAGCCAGTCGGGACGGTTGGGGGTGACTTCGAAATCGATCACGGGCTCTGCGCCAAACAGCTCGGCGGCGGGCTGGCCGACGGCGAGGCCATCCGACAGCTCCATGATGCCGTCGGACTCCGCCGCCAGCTCCAGCTCGGACGCCGAGCACAGCATGCCGTTGGAGACGACGCCGCGGACGGGCTTCTCCGACAGGGTGACGCCGAGGCCCGGCACATAGGCGCCGATGGGGGCGTAGATGGTGGTCAGGCCCGCCCGCGCGTTCGGCGCGCCGCAGACGATCTCCTTGCGGCCGTCGACCGTATCCACCTGACAGACCCGCAAGCGGTCGGCGTTCGGGTGCTGCACCGCCTCGACAATCTTCGCGACGCTGAAGGGCTTCAGCTTGGCCGCAGGGTCAAGGATGTGCTCGACCTCCAGCCCCGCCATGGTCATGGCGTCGGCCACGGCGTGGACGTCAGCGGTCGTGTCGAGGTGCTCTTTGAGCCAGGACAGGGTGAACTTCATGGGATCAGCTCAGTCCGCTGGCGGGATTGGGAACGGCGACCGCCGGAAAGCCGTAGTGGGCCAGCCAGCGGACGTCCGAGGCGAACATGTCGCGCAGGTCCGGCATGCCGTATTTCAGCATGCCCAGCCGGTCGACGCCCATGCCGAAGGCGAAGCCCTGATACGCGTCAGGGTCGATGCCGCAGTTGCGCAGCACGTTGGGGTGAACCATGCCGCAGCCGAGGATCTCCAGCCAGTCGGTCCCCTGCCCGATCCGCACCTCGCCGCCCGAGCGGTCGCAGCGCACGTCCATCTCGGCGGAGGGCTCGGTGAAGGGGAAGTGGTGCGGCCGAAAGCGGGTGGTCACCTGATCGGTCTCGAAGAACCTCGCGATGAAGGTCTCCAGCGTCCACTTGAGGTGGCCCATATGGACGCCCTTGTCGATGACGAGCCCCTCCACCTGATGGAACATCGGCGTGTGGGTCTGGTCTGAGTCGCAGCGATAGGTGCGCCCAGGCGACACCAGCCGGATCGGCGGGGTCTGGGAGCGCATAGCCCGCACCTGCACGGGGCTTGTATGCGTGCGCAGGAGCTTACGCTCCCCCGCTTCGTCGGGCGAAAAGAAGAAGGTGTCGTGCATTTCCCGCGCCGGGTGCTTGGGCGGGAAGTTGAGAGCGGTGAAGTTGTGGAAGTCGTCCTCGATGTCCGGCCCTTCCGCCACGGCGAAGCCGAGTTCGGCGAAGATGGAGATCATCTCGTCCATCACCTGCAGGGTCGGATGGACGTAGCCCTTGCGGCGGTGCGGGGCCGGAAGCGACAGGTCGAGCTTTTCCGCAGCAAGGCGCTCGTCGAGCTCGGCGGCCTCCAGCGCGGCGCGGCGGGCGGTCAGCGCGGTCTGCACCGTGTCGCGAAGGGCGTTGAGCTTGGGGCCTTCGGTGCGGCGCTCATCGGGGCTCATGCCGCCCAACGACTTGAGCAGGAGGGAGATGGTCCCCTGTTTGCCGAGGGCGGCGACGCGCACCACCTCGAGCGCTGCGACGTCCGGCGCGGCGGCGATGTCGGCCAGAAACTGGACTTCGAGCGTAGCGGGATCGGTCATGATCGCGGGCTCCGGCGCGGCCGACCCTACAGGGCCGGGGCGCGACGCCGCGCCGCCGGGCGACGCGGCTGGGGTCTGAAGAACAGAGGTCCGAGGCGTGCGCCCAGCTCGCGTTGACGGATCAACGCGACATCGCAGGATTATGCGAGGGCTGCGCGCACCTTGTCGGCGATCGCCTTGAACGCGGCCGGATCGGCGCCAGCGACATCGGACAGGACCTTGCGGTCCATTTCGATGCCGGCGAGATCGAGGCCGTGCATAAACTGGGAGTAGGTAAAGCCTTCCAGGCGGGCCGCGGCGTTGATGCGCTGGATCCACAGGGCGCGGAAGGCGCGCTTGCGGACCTTGCGGTCGCGGTAGGCGTACTGACCAGCCTTGTCGACCGCAGCCTTGGCGGTCCGGATGGTGTTCTTGCGGCGGCCGTAGAAGCCCTTCGCCTGTTCAAGAACCTTCTTATGCTTGGCGTGGGACGTAACGCCCCTCTTTACACGCGCCATGACAACTTAACCTCAAATCTTGGAAACTTCGGGATGAACGATTGGGACGGACAAGCGTCCCACCTGCGATTACGGCGATCAGCCGTAGGGCATGTGGGATTTGATGATCTTGGCGTCGGCGTCCGACATCACCTTGGTGCCGCGGTTTGTGCGGATGTACTTGGCGTTGTGGCTGATCAGGCGGTGGCGCTTGCCGGCGACGCCGGCCTTCACCTTGCCTGTTGCCGTGAGCTTGAAGCGCTTTTTCACGCCCGACTTGGTCTTCAACTTCGGCATTTTGCAATGTGCGGCGCTTGGCGCCCCACCCTTCTTCTATAAGGACAGCAGTTAAGCCGCCATGGCATGCCTTCGGCCAGGCGACTTCGTGAAGCGCGGGGAGATACGCCAAATCGCGCGCCGGGGCAAGGTGTAATGCGCGAGGGGCGGTTGAGCATTATTGCGTGCACCGACACCGGCGAAGTCACGTCGCCCCAAGGGAAATTCCGTCCACACTCATTTCTCGATTGCGGATTTTCACCCGCGCATCATAAGCTTAGTTAATATATAGTTATGAGTGTGATTTAATCGCCGGGTTCGGGATCTCTCCTGACGACCGCATGGCGTGGCTTGGTCGTCAGGAATGCAAGGTGGCGACACAGTTTGCGTTGCGGGGCGTTATGAAGAGTTGGCTGATCTTGCTGGCGCTGGCGTTGATCGGCGCCCTCTGGTTGTTCCTTGAGCCGCGTTGGAGAGCGTTTCGATACAAGCGCCTGTTTGAACGCGCTCGGGAAAAGATCAACACGGCCGTGCAGGCGATCGGAGCCGGGTCCTCACCGGTAGCCGTGCACGGTCTTCTGATGGCCGATCTGGGGGTTATCCTTGGACCGCTGGCCAAGGTCGTCGCCGGCGCGACCCTGTCCCATCCCTGGGTGGAGGACCTCGTCAGCGTTCTCGACCCGAACGCGCCGGCGAGAAAACTTGACCTCGAATTACTGCAGGTTCGGTACTGCCTGGCCAACAAATGCGACCATCTGAAGAGCCCGTTTCAGCACACCATCACCATCTCCGGCACGGCCGCGAGCAACCATCCTCACCACATCACGACCATCCAGCAGCCAGGCATAGAACCCGTTGGCGCCGTCGGCATCCCGGGCGCAAATGTGCCGGGCGGGGCGCCGCCTACGCCGTTCCTGGCCGGATCACCCATCCCCCTGAACACGCCTGCGCAGCGCCGATTTCCGATCGTCGTCGGACAGACCCACGCGTTCGTGGAAGTGAACATTCAGGATATGGACAGCAAGACGCGCATCATCTGCGACTGTCCGAGTTCCACCGGCTTTGTCGATTTGAAGGAGTTGACGGGCGCGATACCGCCGCCGCCCTCGGTTCCCGGCCCACCGGGCCCCGGTCCCGTGCTTCGGGGACCTTACTCCACCCCGGCATGGCCCGGCTTGAACAAGCGACCGCCGAGCCCTACCGAACTCGGGCGCTTCTATTCCAAGGCGATCAGTTCCCTCAACGCGTCCTGGACCGAGAAGAATGTCGTGGGCTTCCTCAAAGACCTGCACAAGCAGATGCACAGCTTCTAGACCTCATCACCCAACCGGGTTGCAGGTCTCCAGGAACTTCACCGAACTCGTCAGCATCTGCAGGCGCGTTTCGCTGTTCGACAGCCAGTGATCCTCCCCCTTCATCTCGACAAACTCGACGGGGCTGTTCAGCGCCTTCAGCGCCCGCTCCATCTTCCGGCTCTGGTCGAACGGGACCACCGTGTCGTCCTTACCGTGGATCAGCATGACCGGGACCGAGACCCCGTCCGCATGCAGGGCGGGAGAAATCTCGCCCAGTCGGCTATCGTGGTCCGACTTCACTTGCAGGTAGTTCCGCCAATAGCGGGTGGCCGGGTTGCGGCTATACCAGTTGTTCTTCTCGGCGATATAGTCCTGGTGGCGATACATGTCCGCCGGTCCCGCCACGGACACGGCGCAGCGGTAGATGTCCTTCTGGAACGCCACGCCCGCCAGCGCCGCATAGCCGCCGTAGGAAGCGCCAACTATGGCCACGCGCCGGGGATCGACGACGCCCTGTCTCGCCAGCTCGGCGACGCCATCGGACAGGTCGGTCTGCATCTTGCGGCCGTATTCGCCATACCCCGCTTCCAGATGCGCCTTCCCGAACCCGTCCGATCCGCGAAACTGCGGCTGCAGGACGGCGTAACCCCGCGAGGCGTAGGCCTGCGACCACCAGTCAAAGCCCATATAGTCCCGCGCAAACGGACCGCCGTGCGGCAGCACGATCAGGGGAAGGCCCTTCGGGGTCTTGCCTTTCGGCAGGGTCAGATAGGCGGGAATGTTGAACCCGTCCGCCGCCTTGTAGCGGGTGAGGGTCTGGGGTGAGATCTGATCCGGTCCGATCCCGTCATAGACGTCGGCGTAAAAGTCGGCCTTGAAGGTCTTGCGGTCGACCAGCAGATAGGAATAGCCCCAGTCTCCGCCGAAGACCTTGATCAGGATCTTCGAC
Organism: uncultured Caulobacterales bacterium; assembly: GCA_903903715.1. Taxonomy (GTDB): domain Bacteria; phylum Pseudomonadota; class Alphaproteobacteria; order Caulobacterales; family Caulobacteraceae; genus CAIMFV01. The sequence goes on along the minus strand of CAIUZX010000343.1, from coordinate 5,115 downwards.
CGGTCGGCCGACATGGACTCAAACTCCACCTTGGCGTCCTTGAACGCCTTCAGGATCCCCGTCCAAAGCTTCTGGTCCTTAGGGTCGAAGAAGGTGTAGTCCGCGCCATCTTCGCCGGATCTAAGGTAGCCCAGAGCGATCTGGGTCGACCTTTCGGTGAAGACGCGCCCGCCGGACAGCTTCTCATCCACCCTGTCGAGGCTGCGATCCGCGACGCGAAGACGATAGAGCGGGTTACCGTCCGTTTCGACGTTCTCGACATAGAGGGTTTCGCCATCCTGCGACACGCCCGTGAATACAGGTGATCCATAAGGATCGCTCCCTGTCCTGACCGCTTTAAGCGCGCCCTTGTTCGGTCCGGCGAAGATCGTCCAGGCGCCGGTCTCCCGGTTATAGTCGATGCGACCGATCAACTCGCCCTGCGGCGAAATCGCCCAGTCATCGGTTTCGAGCCGTCCCTGGACAAACAGGCTGGACCGCCACCCATCCTGGTGGAAAAGCGCGAGCACGCCGTGACTGTCCGGGAACACAATGCCGCCCACGATCAGCCGCGGCTCCCCGTTCGGTCCCGGCGTGACGATCGGCGGCATCGTCACAGTGTTCATGGTTTCAGAGACGCCACGATGCTCAAGCCCGGCGTCAAATTTCTCGAGAAACGGGATCGCCTTGTTCGCCTTCAGGTCGATCTCGAAGCCTTGCATCCACTCCTTTTTGCCGTTTTGGAGCCCCCACACCGTGGTCGCCGTCGAGCGCAGGGCCACCAAACGATGATCGTTGATCCAGTAGAGGCCGCGCACCTTGATGTTGGGGAGCGAAGACCTGTGCAACGGCTTGTGCGTCGCGGCGTCCGTGATCAGGAGCATCATGCTGTCAGCCTTGTGCGCCACCTGCGCCACCTGCCCGCCGTCCGGTGACAGGGCGATGTCGGTGATCAGCGGCAGGCGACCGAACGCCTCGAGCGTCCTGGCCGGATCGGCGGCGGACTTCGCCTCCTCCGCCGTCGCATTGCTGAGGACCGCGAGGGACACCAGGATGCTGACCGCCACTGCAGCCGCAGATCTTTCCGAAGACCTGACCACGCGAACTCTCCCCCAAAAGGCGACACTGGACCGCTACGATCCATCTTATGCGCGCGTCTGTCGAGGGGGCCGTGACAACAGCTACGCCAAATTCGGTGAATTCAAAGAAAAAGGCCGCCCCTCCAGAGGAGAGACGGCCCTGAACTTCAGTCATGAACCTCGGCGCGCAGATCAGCGCGGCGCGAGGATCATGATCATCTGCTTGCCTTCCATGCGAGGTTCATATTCGACCTTCGCGATGGGATCGAAGTCCAGCTTCACCTGTTGAAGCAGCTTCATGCCCAGTTCCGGGTGCGCCAGTTCACGGCCGCGGAAGCGAAGGGTCACCTTGACCTTGTCGCCTTCTTCAAAGAAGCGGTTCATCGCCTTGGCCTTCACCTCATAGTCATGGGTGTCGATATTGGGCCGAAGCTTGATTTCCTTGATTTCCACGACTTTCTGGCGCTTGCGCGCCTCGTTCTTTTTCTTTTGTTCCTGGAACTTGTACTTGCCGTAGTCGAGGATCTTGCAGACCGGCGGGTCGGAGTTGGGAGAGACCTCAACCAGATCCAGACCCGCTTCCTCCGCTGCTTCCAGCGCGGAGCTCGTCGGCATGACGCCCTGTTTTTCGCCGTTTTGATCGATCAGAAGCACCCGAGGGACGCGGATGTCATCGTTGATGCGCGGACCATCCTTGGTCGGCGGAGTTTGCATGGGGCGGCGAATAGGGTGGTCTCCGGGTTCTGTTGATGTGACGGCGGGCGGAATGCGACTGCTCCGATTCCCACCCATTAAATATGGAAAATATTTACGTAAAGTTCAAGGCGCACTGACACTTGCGACGGCGTCCAGAACGGTATTCACGTCGAGATCACTCAAAAGTGGCCGCCGAAGCACACAAACGCTCGGTCCGCGGGGCGCGCAGAGGGCCGGATCGGAGTCGGCGGAGAAGACGACGACTGTCGGCGCACCGGCTGCAGCGATCAGGTGCGTCGGTCCGGTGTCGTTGCCGACGGCAAGGCTCGCCCGGGCGCCGAGGGCCGCAACCTGCGCAATATCGGTCTTGCCCGTGAGGTCGATCACGTCGTGTGCGAGGGCCTTGATCCGCTGCGCCAGCACCGCTTCGCCCGGCCCCCCGATCACGGCGACGGCCATCCCCTGCCCCGCCAGCTTCTGCGCCAGCAAGCCGTAACGGTCGGCCGGCCATCGCTTCTGCGGGCGATGCGGCGACGCGCCCGGGATGAGCAACGCAAACGGCCCCTCCAGGCTAAAGCTCTTCGGCGACAGGCGGAGATCAACGCTCGCCAGCATGAACTGCAGATCCGGCGGCGGCGCCGTTCCGGGCGTGATCGGCGCGTCCGGCCAGATCCCTGCAGCCATGAGCTGATCCGCCTGCCGCTCCAGCGTATGCATCTGGTCGCGGTTGGGATTGGCGTGGGGGTGGGAGGCGCCGAACGCGATACCCGACCACTCAGGAGGCTTCGGCAAAAGCCCGTAGAAATAGCGGCTGGAGCGGCTGGAAGTCTGGAGGTCATAGACCCGGTTGAACTTCGCCCGCCGAAGACGTCGCAGCATGGCGATCTCAGGCAGGAGACCCTTGGGCCGCCCGTCCGTCCAGATCTCATCGAACAGACCGCTCTCCCGAGCCAGCGCTTCAAAGGGCGGCGTGGTCAGAAGGGTGATGTGCGCGCCTGCATGCGCCTTGCGGATGCGCTGCATGGCGGCGAAGGCCAGAACCACGTCGCCGAGCGCCGCCAGCTTGATGACGAGGATGCGCATCAGGCGCCGCCGCCGCCCTTGAGCACGCGGCGATAGACCTCGAGGGTGCGCGCGCACATCGTCTCCAGCGAATAGAGCCGCCGCACCCGCTCGCGCCCGGCCTGCCCCATCGCCGTACGCTGGTCAGGCGTCGTGAGCGCCGCCGTCGTCATGGCTTCGGCCCAGGCGTCCGTCGATCCCGGCGCAACCAGCCAGCCGCTGACCCCATCCACCACCGTCTCGGTCGCGGCACCATGGAGGGCGGCCAGCACCGGGCGTCCCATCGCCTGCGGCTCCACCGCCGTGCGACCGAAGGCTTCCGGCTCCAACGACGGGGCGAGCGCGAAATCACAGGCGAGGTACGCGGCGGGCATATCGGTGCAGTGCCCGACCATGCGCACCCGCTCCGCCAAACCAGCGGCCTTGGCGGCTTCGGTAAGTTCGGCGCTGTAGGCCGTACGGCCCTGATCGGAGCCCGCGAACACGACCACCACCGGCGGCGCCCCGGCCCTGTCCATCGCCGCCAGCGCCTCGACGATGAGCCCCTGCCCCTTCCAGCGGGTCAGGCGCCCGGCGAGAAGGAAGCTGGGGCGCATGTCGCCCTCCGCCAGACCGAAGGCCGCGCGCTGGGCGGCGACCCGCTCGGGCGACACGAGGTCCGCAGAAAAGCGGGCGAGATCGACGCCGCGGGGGATGGAGGTCACGTCGCTCGGCGTCACCGGATGCGTCGCCAGCACATGGTCGCGGGTGAAGTCGGAATTGGCGATGGTGTGATCGCCCCGCGTCATCACCCCGTTGTACCAGCGCTTGATCGCCGTCCTTCCGCCATAGACGCCGTGATAGGTGGTCACGACGGGCGTCTTCGTCGCCCTCGCGGCCCAGAGGGCTGCAAAGGCCGGCGCGCGGCTGCGGATGTGGACGAGGCTGACTGTCTCCCGCTCCATGAGGGCCTTCAGCGCCTGGCCGTTCGCGAGCATGGTCAGCGGATTCTTGGTGTCGACGGGCAGGCGGATCAGCTCCCCGCCCCTCGCGCTAAGCTCCGGCTCCATCCCGCCGCCCGCCGAGGCGACCAGCGCCCGCCCCCCCGCCTCGCGGATGGCGCGCACGAGGTCGAGGGTGGTCTGCTCCACCCCGCCGGTATCCAGCGCCGGCGTCACCTGCAGGACCGTGAGACCCTGGAGCAACGGAAAAGTCGACGGATCAGTCAAATCAGAAGGGCAGCCAGTGGCGCTTGCGGCTGTAGGAGAGATAGCCAACATTCGCCCCCGCCCCCATGCCGACGCCTGCGCGGATCGGCGCCAGGGTGATCTCGTTGGCGCGCTGATAGTTCACGCCGAGACCGCCGATGAAATAGGCCGAGCCCTCAACCCCCGGGAAGCGCTGATAGATCGCGTCCGGGTACTGGAGGTTATAACACAGGGTGAAAACCCGGCTGGCGTTGATCCGAAGGTCAAAGCCGATAGACGGCCCCTGCCAGAACACCCGCTGGGTCGGCTTGTTCTTCATATAGAGCAGGCCCTTACCATAGCGCAGGCCCACCGTGACCGCGCCCGCGGTCTCTTCGCCCGCGATATAGCCGGTGGGGCGCCCGTTCTCGGAGAAGATGCGCTCGATCGCGGATCCCGCCGCTTCAGCGGTGACGCCCAGGAAATCGGACGCGGCGTGGACGATTTCGTCCTTTTCGAAGCTCGGCGCCTTCTCGGTATTGCTGTACTTCGGCCCGCCGGGGGGCGGCAGGGTGTTGGCGGCGTCCTGCGCATCGGCCGTAGCGCCTGCTGCAGTGAGCCCGGCGAGGCTCGCCCCCGTTATGATCAGTTTGCGTCGGTCCAAGGCGCGTCTCCCGCAATGGTCGGCTTTCGCCGCGAATCTCGTAGGTCCGGAGTAGCAGTTCTAGGTGAGCAATGCGGCGAAATCGCGATCCGTCAACGCCATACGCCGTCAATCTCAGGCGAGCTTCGCTTGGCGTGAGCCCGGGCCGATGCTAAGCGCAGCCCATGACCCCTATAGCCCAGATCCGCAACTTTTCCGTCGTCGCCCATATCGACCACGGCAAGTCCACCCTCTCCGACCGACTCATCCAGGAAACCGGCGGCCTGACCGCCCGGGAGATGAAGGAGCAGGTGCTCGACAATATGGAGATCGAGCGCGAGCGGGGCATCACCATCAAGGCTCAGACGGTGCGCCTGCACTACAAGGCCAAGGATGGTCTCGAATACGTCCTCAACCTGATCGACACCCCCGGCCACGTCGACTTCGCCTATGAGGTCAGCCGCAGTCTGGCCGCGTGCGAGGGCTCGCT
>CAIUZX010000342.1 GCA_903903715.1 uncultured Caulobacterales bacterium | reverse complement strand
CGCCTCATCGAGTTGGGTGCGCGAGCAGTCCGGCGCATTCGCCACCACCTGCTCATTGGCCGGGTTGAGAACGGGAAACTGTCCGGCGCCCGCGACTCCGCGACCGCCGATGGTCAGGGTGTAACTGGATTCAAAGTCGATGGTCATGGCGTGCGTCTCCCGGATGTTCTTGCCCGGGAGTGTCGCGCCGCTGACCTTCCCTGACAAGCAGGTTACGCAGGGGCGCCGGTCACTAGAATGTGGAGCGCCACCGCCCGCTGACGCCCAGATCCAGCGGCGCGTTGGCGAGATTGTTCGCGTCCCGCGTCACTTCGCCGTTGAGCTCAAAGCGCCCGAAGGCTCGGGTCTCCTTGAACAGCCCAAGCTGCGCCGTGATCTGGCGGCCGTCCGGCGCGGCGTCGATGGAGCGCTGCGAATACGTGATGGCGTCGAGGTAGTTCGCCGGCGCGTCGGCGAGCAGGGCGGTGAAGCGTCCATGCTCGATGCGCAAAGGCTGACGAAGATCGAAGGAGACGCCCGAGCAGGGGTCGGTCCAGCAGGTCGTGGAGGCGTTCAGCCGCCAGGCGGTGCTGACGGCGCCCCTGGCGAGGGCGAGGTAGCCGCCGTTCGCCGCGCTTTCGCCCCGGCTGAACTCGGCGTTGAACACCCAATTCTCCAGGGGCGTTCCAAGGGGGCGCCATGCGACGCGGGCGGTGGCGAAGCGGGTGTCGCCTGCAAGGCGATAGGCTCCGGTCGCCGGGGTCGGGGCGCCAAGCACACCGTCCGGCTCCGTCACATGGCCGAAGGAGAGCTGGAACCTGGCGCTTCCGGCGTTCGTCGCGACGCCGATCAGGCTGTAGCGGGAGAGGGCGCCCTGGCTGAAGGTGATGCGTTCGTGCGGACGGCCCGAGCCTGTCTCCGCCGCCACGGACAGCGCGCCTGCGGTGAATTCGGCCCGCGCCGCCTGGTTGGCGTGCGTCGTCAACGCAAAGGCGTCGCGGCCCGCGTCGACCACACCCGGCGCGCCGATGTCTCCCGACCCGCTCCACACTGCAAAGTGACTTGCGCCGACATTGAGTTCGGCCAGCGCGTCCTTTGACGGCTGGGTCAAGGCGGCGAAACCGCTGCCCGCAAGCGCGGACGGCGGCGCATTGGCCCAGTTGCGACCAGACGTCAGATGAAGATCGGCGTCGGCGGTGAGATTGATGTGGGTCTGGCTCTGCGTCGGCGCGACGACCGTGGTTCCAGCGAGGCTGCTTCCCCCCGAAGACGTATGGTACCCGCTTGCGAGGTCGATCTTGAAGCGACGCTTGTAGCTGTCGAGACCCAGCGTCGTCAGCTGCGAGGAGCGGGAAACGGCGTCGCCGAACGCCGTCGACACGGTGACCGGCGTCGTCGACACTATTACGGGCGCGCCATAGGCGGTTGGAACGCTCAAGGCCCCGATGGGGCTGAAGGCCTTTTGCAGGTTGATCAGTCCCACGCCGTAGGTGGCGGTGTCGCCGAGGGAGTCCGCAGTCTTGAGCAGGATCGACACGGCCTGGGCGCCGGTGATGTTGGGAAACTGCTGCAGCAAGAGCGCCAGCGCGCCCGACACATGCGGCGCGGCGAAGGACGTGCCGGAGGCGACATAGCAGGATGTGGTGGAGCAGCCGGTGTAGATCGCGTCGCCCGGCGCCACGAGATATCCGCCCGCGGCCAGCCCCGCCTTGTTCGAGTAGCTCGGCATCGCCTTCGTCTGATCGACAGAGCCGACCGCCAGCACCTTGCCGGCGAACCGCGAATCCACCGCGTACATGGCCGGATAATCTGGGCTGGTCAGGCTTTCATTGCCCGATGAAATGGCGAACACGACCCCGGCGTTCACCGCCCGCAACATCGCCGCTTCGAACTGAAAGGTGTTGATGCCGGTTGTGGAGCCGAGAGACAGGTTGATCACCTTGGCGCCATGCGCGACGGCGTAGTCGATGCCATTGGCGATGTCGCTGTCGTTGAAGCTGCACTTGTTCTTGGTCGAGGTGCTCGTGGCGCAGGATCCGACCGAGTCCGCCCGCACGCCGAGGATCGTCGAGTTGTAGGCGACGCCGACCGTGCCGAAGCCGTTGAAGCGCGCGGCGATCACGCCGGCAACCAGCGTGCCGTGATTATCCTCGCCGTCCGGGGCGTTGCGCCCCGCGACGATATCGACGGAGGCTGATGACACGCCTCCGACCAGGTCCGCCTCCAGATGGTTCACACCGGCGTCCACCACAGCCACGGTGACGCCGGCGCCCGTCCCGCCCTGCTGGTAGGCGTAGTTCGCATTGATGAGGGCGAGCCCGTAATTCCGCAGATATTCCGTCGAGGTCGCACTGGGATAGCTAGGCGCCGGCGGAGGCGGGGGGGGCGGTGGCGGCGGTGGAGAGGGCGGGGGCGGCGCAGGCGTGGGCGTGACCGTTGGGGACGAACTGGACCCGCCGCCGCCGCCGCCGCATCCCGCCATGCTCAGGACCACAGGGCCCAGAATCACAAAGGCGCCGGCGCGGATCAGCACGCGATTGAATGAGGAGCGTTCGGAATGGGTCATCGCGTCATTGTCCCCTCATGGTTCCCGAACCGTCGTCCTCGAACGTTACTCGACCTGACTAAGCAGAATTGGTGACCGTAAGGTTATTGCAAATTGGCTATCGGAAGTATGGCATACACCCGGAGAAACGCATGCATCATGCTCACTATGGATGCAAAGGCAAGGTGAGAAAATTACCTTGGGTGGTGTTTGGTGGCGTTAGCCCTGATCTCTGAGGGCCGCTGTATATTGGGCGATGACGTGCATGATGGCCTGGTGCGCGTCTTCCACGATGCCGTAATTGTCGACGGGCACGTGAAGGCTGATGTCCGCCGTCCTTCGCAACTGTCCGCCGGAGAAGCCTGAAAGCCCGATCACCGTCATACCGAGACCTTGCGCCGCCGCGACGGCTCTGACGATGTTCGCGCTTTCTCCAGAGGAGGAGATCGCGATCAAAATGTCGCCGGGACGGCCATACAGGCCGATTTGGCCCGCGAACACGTTCTCGAAGCCCAGATCGTTCGCCATGGCCGAATAGAGCGCGGCGTTGGACGTCATCGACTGTGCGCGCAGCGTGGGGTGCTGGTCATGATGAGTCCCCTTCGAAAGGTCACAGACCAGGTGATCCGATATCGCCGCTGACCCCCCGTTCCCGATGGCGAAGATCGTCTTTCCATTCTCCGCGGCGTCAACCAGAGCGGCCTGGGCCGCGGCCAGTTGTTCGCGGTCGACGGCTTCGAAGGCCCTGGACAGAAGGGAGACATAGCCGTCCATGAAACTGGCGATCGAACGGCTGTCGAATGTTCTGTTGCGGCTTCTCAGGTCGTCTTTCATACCAGATAGGATCCTTGACCTTGAAAACCGGCGGCTGGTCGATCGCGACATCTTGTCCGCGATGTGAGGGTGTCGCCCGCGACTCGAAATCGACGGGAAGCTTAGCTCTGAACCCAACGGCGTCGAAATCGATTATCGCCTTACATCCAAAGCGATCTTGCCGCGACGGCGGCGTCGCGCAATATGGCGGTCGTATTTGGATGCCGTGTTGCAAGGGGAGCTATGAACACGCCGCCTGTGACGGTCATCATCGTCGCCTACAACTCCGGCGACTTCCTCCAGGCCTGCGTCAACGCCCTCGCCGCCCAGGCGTTTGGAT
>CAIUZX010000341.1 GCA_903903715.1 uncultured Caulobacterales bacterium | reverse complement strand
TTTTCCAACGTGACCGGCGGCAGCCGCACCACCTTCGCCACCGGCCTCGCCGTGATCGAGGCCTGTCGCAAGATCATCGCCGACGCGACCCGCCGGGCGGTGGGAACCTGGGGCGTCGAGGCGGACAAGGTCGTGTGGACCCACGGTCAGGTCGAGCTGCTGGACGGCTCCAAGCCGCCCCTGACCCTTGGCGATCTCGCTCGCGAGTCCGGCAAGACCGGCGGGCCCATGAGCGCGGAAGTCGCTTTGAACGCGCAAGGGGCGGGGCCGGGCTTTGGCGCGCATCTGTGCGATCTCGAGGTCGATCCTGAAACCGGCCACGTGTCGGTGGTGCGCTATACGGCGGCTCAGGATGTCGGCCGCGCGATCCATCCCGCCTATGTCGAGGGGCAGATCCAGGGCGGCGTGGCCCAGGGCCTGGGCTGGGCGCTGAACGAGGCCTATCTGTTCGACCGCGACGGGCGGATGGAGAACCCAGGCTTCCTCGACTACCGCATGCCGGTCGCCTCGGACCTGCCGATGATCGACACCATTCTGGTCGAGGTGCAGAACCCCAGGCACCCCTTCGGCGCCAAGGGCGTGGGAGAGACGCCCATCGTGCCGCCGCTGGCGGCCGCCGCCAACGCGATCCGGGGCGCAACGGGGCTTCGCCTGAACGATCTGCCGCTGGCGCCGCCGGTCATTCTGGCGGCGTCGGACCTCGCCAAGGCGGCGGAGTGATCCACGTCGTCCTGCCCGCGGACCTGCCGTTCACCGGCGGCGTCACGCGGGTGGAGGTCGACGCGTCAAATCTGAAGGGCCTGATCGTCGCCCTCGAGCAGCGGTTCCCGGGACTGGGCGATCATCTCGACCGCAAGATGGCCTTCGCGGTGAACGGCGAGATCCATCAGGACGCCTGGTTCGAAGCTCTGGACGACGGGTCCGAGGTCGTGGTGCTGCCCAAGATCGGCGGCGGCTGAACGCTTAGGCCGCGCCAGCCTTCTTCAAGCGAAAGGGGTCTGCAACGTCATCGACCAACATCGCGAGAACCGCGGCGATGAAGAACGATGCGCCTCCGACCGCCAGCGCATAGATCGGTTGGCCGCCCAGAAGACCCTTCACGATCAGGCCGAGCAGGGTGGCGGCGAGGAGCTGCGGCACCACGATGAAGATGTTGAAGATGCCCATATAGACGCCCATCTTGCGCAGCGGCAGGGCGCCCGAGAGGATCGAATAGGGCGCGGACAGGATCGACGCCCAGGCGACGCCGACCCCGATCATCGAGATCCATAAGAACGCCGGATCCTTGATCGCGAGAATCGACAAGAGGCCGAGGCCGCCGAGGCACAGGCTGACCGCATGGGTCGCGGTGCGCCCGATCAAAGCGGCGAGCCTCGGCAGGGCGAAGGCGGCGACCGCCGCCACAGCGCTGTAGATTGCAAACAGGACGCCCACCCAGTCCGCGCCCGCATTGTACGCCTTCGACGTCGTGTCCGTCACGCCATAGTGGTAGCTGGTCACCGCACTCGTCGTATAGATCCACATCGAGAAGAGGGCGAACCAGGTGAAGAACTGCACGATCGCCAGGGACCGCATGACCTTGGGCATCGCGAACAGGTCGTCGACAACCTCAGTCAGCCCCGCCGCCACCCCGCCGCGCCCGCGCAGAAGTCCCGCCAGGATCTGGGCGAGGCCGAAAGCGGCGATCAGTCCGGCGAGCACGAAGAGCTCCTTGTCCAGCTTGAGGGCGCCGACCACAGCCGCGCCGGCGAGGCCGATCGTGATGCAGACCGCGCCGCCGACGAGGTTCGCTGAGAGCGTTCGGGGCGAATGCGCGGGCGTTTCAGGGGCTTCGCGTTCGAAGGCCGCAACGTCTTCCGGCGGATATTCCTTGGTCGAAATGATCGTCCAGAGCACGGACAGGAACAAAAGCGCCGCGCCGATATAGAAGGCGATCCTGACCGATGGCGGGACGACGCCCGGCTCGGCGACATTGCTGACGCCCAGCACCTGCGTCAGCAGCCAGGGCAGGGCCGAGGCGAAGACGGCGCCGACGCCGATGAAAAAGCTCTGCATCGCAAAGCCTGCGGTGCGCTGCTCATCAGGCAACAGGTCGCCGACAAAGGCGCGAAAAGGCTCCATCGTAATGTTGATCGAGGCGTCCATGACCCAGAGCCCGGCGGCGGCGAACCAAAGGCCTGGCGCGTTCGGCATGACCAGGAGGGCCAGCGTCGTGAAGACCGCGCCCACCAGAAAGTAGGGGCGGCGGCGGCCCAGCGGGCCCCAGGTTCGGTCGCTCATATGACCGATGATCGGCTGGACCAGAAGACCCGTAAGCGGCGCAGCGATCCACAGGATCGGCAGGCTTTCGACGTCGGCGCCCAGGGTCTGGAAAATGCGGCTGGTGTTGGCGTTCTGCAGGCCAAAGCCGATCTGAACGCCGAAGAACCCGAAACACATGTTCCAGATCTGGCCGAATGAAAGCTTGGCCTTCTGCATCGTTCTTCCCCCTATGGACGGGTCTTCAGTGTGCGGTCGGGGCCAGCAGGAACCGCAAGGGATCCTCCAGCCGCGCGCGCCACGAGACCTCATTATGCGCCGCGCCAGGATAGACGCGGCTTTCAAAATCCACGCCCTTTTTCCAGCCCAGTCGGGTCAGCGTGGCGTCAATGTGCGCCTGATACTGCGCATAGAAACGATCGAGGGTCTGGTCCCCGTGATCGAACCAGATCCGGCCGGTTGGGCGCCTGAGCGCGCTTGTCTCAAAGTACCTGTCAAAGGCGGCCAGGGCCGGTTCCGCTGCGATCTTGGGGCCGCCCATCGCGAAGGCGGGCAGCGGCCAGTGGGTGGACAGGCAGCCCGCGCCGCCGAACACGTCCGGATACTCCGCCAGCGCATACATCGAGATCAGGCCGCCCATGCTCGAGCCCATGATGAAGGTCTCCTCGCGCTCCGGTCGGGTGCGAAAGCGCGCGTCGATCATGGGCTTGAGCTCCTTGACCAGGAATTTCAGATAGGCGTCGGAGACCGGATCGCCCTTCATGTCGTTCGACAGGGCCTGCCGGTTCTCGTCGTCGAGGGCCTCGAACACCTTTTGCGGCATGTACTCGCGGCTGCGGGCAGGAGTGTTGTCGACGCCCACGATGATCGTCGGCCGGATCTGGCCTGCGTCCATCAGCTTGGCGACGGCGGCGTCTACGCCCCAGATCTGGCCGCCATAGGCCGTCTTGGGATCAAAGAGATTTCGGCCATCGTGCATGTAGAGCACGGCGTAGCGCGTCGTCGACGCGTCATAGCCGTCCGGCACCCAAACGATCACCTCGCGCTGGGCGACGTAGGCCGAGTTGATCACGCCCAGTTTCACAAGGCGGCCTGCAGCTTCGCTCTGCGTGGGTGGGGTCATGACACAGAGAATCGCAGCCATCAGGGAGAAGACCATCGACTTCATGAGCGGCTCCTCGAGACCTTGGCGATTGCGACGTCAGCCTTGAAGCAGAGCGACGACGAACCGGCTGACGCAAGGTCAAGCTGGCGCAATGCAAAATTTTCTGCAAAATTTTCTGCAGAATTATCTAAAGCCGATCCGGCGACTCTGCGCGCTGCGCCGTTGAACGAAAGTCTTCTCCCATGACCAAAGGCGCGACCCGCCTCGAAGATCTGGCCGCCCTCGCTGGGGTGTCGATCTCCACGGTGTCGCGGGCGTTGAACGACAGCGCGTCGGTCAACACCCAGACCAAGCAGATGATCTGGCAGCTCGCGCGGGACAATGACTATCCGTTCCGCCGGTACATGCCGTCCGGTCCCATCGGCGCGGACGCCACCATCGCGATCGTGGTGCCGCGGCCGCAGGGGCGGGAAGGGCGCCTGTCCGACCCGTTCTTCCTGGAGCTGTTCGCCGGCGTCGCGGTCGCAGCGCAGGAGCGCAACTGCGACGTGCTGATGAGCCACATTGCGCCGACCAGCTATGACGAGCTGACGGCGATGATGAAGACCAACCGCGCCGACGGCGTGATCTTCCTCGGGCAAAGCTCCCTCCATCACGCCTACAACCGTCTTGCGGAGACGGAGGTTCGCTTCGTGGTCTGGGGCGCGCAACTGCCGCAGCAGTCCTACTGTTCCGTTGGCAGCGACAATCCCCTCGGCGGGCGTCGGGCGACGCTGCATCTGGCCCGACTGGGGCGCAAACGGATCGTGTTTCTGGGCGACGCCGAGGCGCCGGAAGTGATGCAGCGCCTGCGCGGTTATCGCCGGGGGCTGGAGATGGCGGACCTGCCCCTCGACCCTGAACTTGTCGTGCCGTCGCACTTCGAGCTGGAGTCGGCTGAATCCTCGGTCGATTCCATGCTGGGCATGGGCCTCAAGTTCGACGGCATCGTCGCCGCCAGCGACATGATCGCCATGGGCGCGATCCGGGCTCTGGAACGGGCGGGCCTGAAGGTGCCGGACGATGTGTCCGTCGTCGGCTATGACGATATCCCCTTCGCCCGACACAACCGGCCCGCCTTGTCGACCGTATCGCAGGACACGGCGCATGCCGGACGCCTCTTGCTGTCGAAGCTGCTCAACGCCTCGGGCAAGCGCGAAATCCGCTCCGAGCGCATGCCCACCAACCTGATTGTGCGCGAATCCTGCGGCGGGTGAGGGGGGCATGACGCGCGTCGTTCAGTTGCGAACGGC
>CAIUZX010000340.1 GCA_903903715.1 uncultured Caulobacterales bacterium | reverse complement strand
CTTCACCCGCATCGCCGCCTCCGACCCCGTCATGTGGCGCGATGTGTTCCTGCTGAACAAGGACGCGGTGCTGGAGATCCTCGGCCGCTTTACCGAGGACCTGCAGGCCCTGTCCCGCGCCATCCGCTGGGGCGAGGCGGACAAGCTGGAGGCCCTCTTCACCCGCACCCGGGCGATACGCCTCGGCATCGTCGCTGCGGGCCAGGAATCGCCGGAGCCGAACTTCGGCCGTAACCGCAAGCCCTAACGAAAGGCGCTTCCCATGACCCTAGATCCCGACTGGTGGCGCGGCGCGGTGATGTATCAGGTCTATCCCCGGAGCTTCCAGGATCTGAACGGGGATGGCGTCGGCGATCTGCCGGGCCTGATCTCGCGGCTGGACTATATCGCCAGCCTTGGCGTCGACGGGATCTGGCTGTCGCCGGTGTTCACCTCGCCGATGACGGACTTCGGCTATGACGTCTCCGACTATTGCGGCATCGATCCCTTGTTCGGCACGCTGGCCGACTTCGACGCCCTGGTCGAGGGCTGTCACCAGCGCGGCCTGAAGCTGATCATCGATCAGGTCTACAGCCACACCTCGGACCAGCACCCCTGGTTCGTGGAGAGCCGCAAGAGTCGCGATAACGCCAAGGCCGACTGGTACGTCTGGGCGGACGCAAAGCCTGACGGGTCGGCGCCGAACAACTGGCTGGCCGTCTTCGGCGGGCAGGCCTGGACCTGGGACAGTCGGCGGCGTCAGTACTATCTGCACAACTTCCTGACCTCGCAGCCCGACCTCAACCTGCATAACCCAGAGGTTCAGGACGCGATCCTCGGCGTCGCGCGCTTCTGGCTGGAGCGGGGCGTGGACGGGTTCAGGCTGGACGTCGCCGATTTCTACACCCACGACCGTCAGCTGCGGGACAATCCGTCTGCGGACCGTCCGGATGCGGTCAAGCCGTGGTTCATGCAGCGGCACCTCTACAATATCGATCAGCCGGAGACCCTGCCCTTTGTCGAGCGCCTGCGCGCCGTGACGGATGCGGCGCCGGGGCGGATGATGGTGGCGGAGCTGTCCTCCGACCTCGCCCTCAAGGTGACGGCGGACTATACGCGGGGGTCGAAGCGCTTCCACACCGCCTACAGCTTTGCATTTCTGGGCGCCAAGTTCGGCGCGGCGTTCCTGCGCCGCCAGATCGAGATCCTGAACGCAGAGGCCGACATCTGGCCAAGCTTCGCCTTCTCCAACCATGACGTCGCCCGGGTCGCCACCCGCTGGGGCAAGGACCGGCCGCGGGACTTCGCCAAGACCCTGATCGCGCTTCTGACGACCTTGCGCGGCACGGCCTTCCTCTATCAGGGGGAGGAGCTGGGGCTGCCGCAGTCGGACGTGCCGTATGAGCGCCTCGTCGATCCGGAGGGTCTTGCGTTCTGGCCGGATCATCAGGGCCGGGACGGTTGCCGCACGCCGATGCCCTGGGCGTCAAGCGAACCCTTCGCAGGCTTTTCTCCGGTCGAGCCCTGGCTGCCGGTGGAGCCCGCGCACGTCCCCCTGGCGGTTGATCGGCAGGCGGACGATCCCGACAGCGTGCTCGCCTTCACCCGCCGCTGGCTCGCCTGGCGACGCGAACAGGACGAGCTGAAGACAGGGACGCTGACCCTCCTCGACCTTCCGGGACGCACGCTCGCCTACCTGCGTGGCGAGGGGCCGAAGACCCTGCTGTTCATCTTCAATCTGGATGCGGAGGAAACGATGACCACCGCCCTCCCCGCCGGCGCCTGGACCAGCGTCTTCGATCTTGGCGCGCACATTGACGGCGACAAGGCGGTGCTGCCCCCCGGAACCGCCTTTGCCGCAAGATTAGGTTAGGCGTGAAGCGGCTGGCCCAAGGCCTTCAAAGCGCTCTCGAAAAACGCCTCGCTTAAGGTCGGGTGGGCATGGATGACGCCCGCCAGATCCTCCAGCACCGCGCCCATTTCCAGCGCCAGGGTGAACTCGCCGGAGAGCTCGCTGACATGCGCGCCCACCGCCTGCACGCCGAGCACCCGGCCGTCGTCGCGCGCCGAAACGATGCGCACAAAGCCGTCGCCCTCGCCGAGCGTCAGCGCCCGGCCATTGGCCTGGAACGGGAACAGGCTGACCTGAGCGGCATAGCCCTTCTCTTCGGCCTGATCGCGGGTCAGGCCGACGCTGACGATCTCGGGGTCGGTGAAGCAGACGGCGGGGATGGCGACGGGATCGAAGGCGCGGTTTTTCCCGGCGATCACCTCGGCCACCATTTCGCCCTGCGCCGAGGCGCGGTGCGCGAGCATCGGCTCCCCCGTCACATCGCCGATGGCGTAGACGCCGCGCATGGAGGTGCGCAGGCGGGAATCGACAGAGATAACGCCGTCCTTCAGATCGACGCCCATGGTGTCGAGGCCAAAACCCTCCGTCACCGGACGACGCCCGACCGTGACCAGGATCTTGTCGGCCGGCAGGATCTGACGCGCACCGTCGGCGGTCTCGACCTCCAGCCCCCCATCCGTCGCGGCCATCGCCTTGGCCGAGAGATGCAGCGTGATCCCGTCGCGGGTCAGCGCCTTTTGCACCGGCTGCGACAGCTCCGCGTCAAAGCCCG
>CAIUZX010000339.1 GCA_903903715.1 uncultured Caulobacterales bacterium | reverse complement strand
CTGTTCGAGAGGATCGACGAAGGCCGCCCCATGGGCACGACCCTGACGCCGGAACTGGTGGTGCGCGGATCTTCGGTCCCGACCTAGATAGGATCGTCGATAGACTTGGCCAGCGGGGTGAAGGGCTGCGGGCCGGTCTCCGTCATGCGCCAGCAGTCCTCCAGCCGCACGCCGAACGATCCCGGAATATAAAGGCCCGGCTCATTGGAAAAGCACATGCCGGGCGCCAGCGGCGTCGCGTCGCCGCGCACCAGATAGGGCGACTCATGCCCCTCCATGCCGATCCCGTGGCCTGTGCGGTGGGAGAGGCCCGGCAAGCGATAGCCGGGACCGAAGCCTTGAGCTTCGTAATAGGCGCGGACCGCGTCGTCGATGGCGCCGCAGGGGGCGCCCGGCCGCGCCGTTTCGAACACGATGGCCTGCCCGCGCCGCACGGTGTCCCACAGCTTGCGCTGGGCATTGCTGGGCGTTCCAAAAATGAAGGTGCGGGAAATGTCCGACTGATAGCCCTGCACCTGACAGCCGCAGTCGATGAGCACTACGGACCCGTCGCGGATCGTCTGCGGCTGGATCGAGCCGTGAGGATAGGCGCTGGCTTCGTTCAGGAGCACCAGCGCCCCCTCCCCGCCCTTGCCGCCCAGAGCCGCCGTCGCTCCGGCGATCAGCTCGGACACGTCATGCGGCGTCATCCCAGCGCTAAGGCCTGAACGCGCCTTGCGGATCGCTTCGAGCGTCACGGCGTTGGCGAGTTCGAGCAGTCGCAGCTCCGCCGCCGACTTGATCATGCGGCAGCCGCGCACCACCGGATCGCCAGGCGCGACCTTGCGGCCCGACGCGCGCTCGAGCCCGTCCACAATATAATAGCGCGTCGTCGCTTCAATCCCGATGGGGCCTGTGACTTTGAGATCGGTCGCCGCCTGAGCCAGCCGCTCGAAGGGGCTCTCATGCTCGTTCCAGGGTCGCACATCCGCGGGAACCATCAGGGTTTCGCGAACCGAAGGCTCCTCGAAGGCGGGCGTGACGATGATGGGGCGGCCCTCCGCGGGGATCAGCGCCGCCGTGGTCCGCTCCGAGCGCCACCATCGGACGCCTGTGAAGTAGTCGAGGCTGGCGCCCGCCTCCACCAGCAGCGCGCCCAGCCCCGCCTCGCGCATCAGCTTCTGCGCCTTGGCGATCCGGATCTGGCGCTCGTCGCCCGAGATCGGCACAGCGGCGCGCACCCTGGCGGCGAGATCGGATACGGGATCAGCGAGGGCTGCGGGTGCGGCGGAAGCGGCGAGCGCGGCCAGCATCAGCTCACGTCGGTTGGTCTTTGGGGTGAGCATGATGGCAAAAGCTCCGTTTCGCGGCGCCCGAACGGGCGACCGCGACATTTGGCGGATAAAGGCGGCGTCCGTCCATCCCCCAAGGGGCTGAAGCCTGAGGCGCCGCAGGGGAACACTTCCCAAAGCGCACAGGGATTGCCAGACTAAGAAGAGAACAGAAACACGTCCGGAGACGCCTCTTGTCCAGCACCACCGACCTCGCTCATGACGCCGATCCCAGGTTCGCCGCCGTCGCCGACGGACTGAAGCCGTTTGTCGATCGCGGAGATCTGTCGGGGGTCGTGACCCTGACCTGGAAGGATGGGGCGGTCCGATCCGTCAATGTGCTCGGCCAGCGTGACATGGAGGCCAAGGCGCCGATGCAGCGGGACACCCTGTTCCGCATCGCCTCGATGACCAAGCCGGTGACGACCGCTGCGGCCATGATCCTGATCGAACAGGGCAAGATGCGCCTGGATGACCCGATCACCCGCTGGGCGCCGGAGTTCGCCAACATGCAGGTGCTGAAGGACCCGGCGGGCCCTCTCGACCAGACCGAGCCTGCGAAGCGCGTGATCACCATCGAAGACCTGATGACGCACAGGTCGGGCCTCGCCTACGGCTTCTCGTCCCGCGGCCCCATCGGAAAGGCCCATGACGATGTGCTGGGCTCGCCCCTGTTCAGCCGTATGACGCCGGATCAGTGGATGGCGGCGCTCGCCTCCCTGCCCCTGACCTATCACCCGGGCGAGCGGATGCATTACAGCCACGCGACCGAGGTGCTGGGCTTCATCGTCGCCCGCGCGTTCGGCTCGGACCTCGCCACGGTGCTGAAGGAGCAGATCTTCGCGCCGCTGGGCATGCACGACACCGACTTCTGGATGCCGCAGGAAAAGCGCGACCGGATGGCGGTCCTCTACGGTTTCGAGGAAGCCGAAGGCAAGTTGAAGCGGGTCGAGATGCCGATGGGCGACAAGCCGTCCCCCTACGCGGCCGGCGGCGGCGGTCTGATCTCAACGGCGGATGACTATCTGCGTTTCGCCCGCCTGATGCTGAACGGCGGCGAGGTCGACGGCGTACGGCTGCTGAAGGCCGAGACCGTGGCCGACATGCGCACGAACCGCCTGACCGACGCGCAGCGTCAGGATCTCTTCCTTGGCATGCCGATGTGGATAGGCATGGGCTTTGGCCTTGGGCTTTCAGTGGTCGACGCCCCGGAGAAGAACATGCTCGGCGCAGGCCCTGCGGGCTGCTTCGGCTGGCCCGGCGCCTTCGGCACCTGGTGGCACGGAGATCCGGTCAACAACATGATCATGATCTATTT
>CAIUZX010000338.1 GCA_903903715.1 uncultured Caulobacterales bacterium | reverse complement strand
TAGACCGCCTCGATCCCCACGCCCCGAAGGCGCGACCCCTGGCCCTCGCCGCGGGTGACCTTGCCGAGGACCGCGAGGCTGAGATTGTCCGACACGCCGCACTCCAGCTCGCCGATATAGGAGGCCGACCGGTCAAGCTCGCCGCCGGTCTCGCGGGCGAAGCGGGTCTCCACCTCCAGCACGTGATTGCGGACGTAGGGGTCGTATACCTTTTCGTCGAGACGGGGGTCCGCCTGCGCCGCGGTCGCCACCATGGCCGCCAGCGCCGCCGCCATCACCGTATGGAACTTCATCGTCACATCCCCTGCAATTGAGAATGATTCTCATATTTGTTGTTGCGAACGATTGTCAATCGCAATATTCCTGTTGGTCAAAGGAGCCCCCCATGAACGCCTCTGTCCTGTTCTGTCTCTTGAGCCTTGGCCTCGCCGGCGCCGCATTAGCGGAGAAGCCCCGCGTCACTTTGGAATTGAAGGATCACCGTTTCACCCCGGCGGAGATCTTGGTTCCGTCGGATCAGGCGATCCGCATCCTGCTGATCAACCGCGACGGCGCGCTGGAGGAGTTCGACAGCGACGATCTGGGCGTCGAGGAGGATGTGACCCCCCACGGGGAGGTGAGTTTTACCGTCGGGCCGCTGAAGCCCGGGCGCTATCGCTTCATCGGCGAGCTGCATTCGCGCACCGCGTCCGGCGTGCTGGTGGCCGCCCCCGCCGCCGCGCCCCGCTGACGGCGCAGGATCAGTCGGCGCCCAGGCGCACCGTCGTCGTCGCGCTGAGGCCTGGCCGCAGGCGCGACAGGTCAGGCTGGTTGCGGTCGAAGGCGATCCGGACCGGCACGCGCTGGACGATCTTCGTGAAGTTTCCGGCGCCGGGCTCGAAGGGCAGCAGCGAAAACTGCGAGCCGGTGCCGGGCGCGAGACTGTCCACCCGGCCCGTCAACACCTTGCCGGGCAACGCGTCCAGCTTGATCCGGACCGCCTGTCCCGGCGCCATCCTCGCCACCTGGGTCTCCTTGAAATTGGCCGTGATGTAGAGCGCCGTCAGGGGCGAGACGGTCAGAAGCCGGGTCCCCGGCTGGACATAGTCCCCCGGCTCCACCTGTCGGTCGCCGACCACGCCGTCAATCGGCGCCCGGATCATCGTGTGGCTGAGGTCCTGTTTTGCCAGGGTCACGGCCGCCGTCGCCTTGGCCACGTTCGCAAGGGCCTGATCCTCCGCCGCTGTCAAGCTTGCCCGCTTCGCCCGAACGACCGCCGCCTGATCGGAACTTGCGTCCAGCAGCGCGCGGGCGCGATCCCGCTCCGATCCCGCCGTGACTGCGACGGCCCGGACGGCGTCGACGTCCTTCTGGGAGACCGCGCCTGACGAGGCCAGCGCTTCATAGCGGCGCCGGTCCGCCTCGGCGCGCGCCCCTTGCGCGTCCACCGATCTTATGGCGGTGCGCGCCACGCGAATATTGGACGCGGCCAGCCGCTCCTCGGCGTCCAGCGCGGCGCGGGCGGCGCGGGCGGCGGAGAGGTTCGCCTTGGCGGTCTGCAGGTCCGCGTCCGCAGCGGCCAGCCTCGCCGTGAATTCCTCGGGGTCGATCTCGATCAGCGCATCGCCCCGCCGCACCGACTGATTGTGCGCCACCAGAACCTTGGCGACGAGCCCGCGCACCTTTGGCGCGATGATGGAGCTGTCGGCC
>CAIUZX010000337.1 GCA_903903715.1 uncultured Caulobacterales bacterium | reverse complement strand
GCTAGGACTTCGATATTGAACCGTTCGAACAGCGCCCGAGGACGGAACGCGTCGGACGCCAGCGCCTCGCCAATCACATCGTAATAGTGATCCGCCGTATCCGACGTGAGACGCTCGTCGAAGTCAAACACCTCCAAGAACACGTGGTTCAGCCAGAGCCAGGACGGCGTTCCGCGAAAGAGATGAAAATTGGTGGCGAACAGACGCCAGGCGTCACGCCTGTCCGACTTGGGCTCAACGCCTTGCGCAGGAACGCAAAGCCGATCGAGATCGATGCCTTGGCTGTAGAGCATCCTGTAGAGGTAATGGTCCGGCGCGAGGAGCAGGCTCGTCGCATCTTCGAACGGCGCGTTCGTCGCGAACCACTCCGGGTCTGTGTGCCCATGAGGGCTGATGATCGGTAGATCCTTGATCTGCGTATAAAGCCCTCGGGCAATCTGCCGCGCACGAGGGGAGTCCGGAAAGAGCCGGTCAGGGTCAAGTTTGAGCGCGTGCTTGGAGGTCATTGGGGCCGTTGGCAATCGGTGTCAGAAGCGTTTGCAACCCATGCCCGCCTCACTTCGTAGGATCTAAAACTCAATCTACGGCGCCCGTCGACCCCTGCCGGACAAGGACCTTATGGAATTCGATGTGCGCCGTTCAAAAGACGCGTACCCCAGCCTTGACCGCCGCCGCCGCGACCTTGATCCTGACGATGACCGGTCGCTGCTCACTCATGGCGTTTCCTGCGGAGCCCCTCGCGATCGCCTGGAGGACGACCTATTGGACTTCATTCTCACCTGGGCGACCGGACGAAATACGCGGTCAGGAGGCCATCATGAGCGCGGCATTGCGCTATGGAATAGCGGAGCCGCCCTTTGACGGTCCATCCGGGACTCTCCAACGCCACACTTCCGCTGGCGTCCAGCCTGCTGGAGCAGCCCGTCTATGACCGGGAAAAGGTCAAGGTGGGGGTCGTACACTTCGGCCCCGGTGCGTTTCACCGGGCTCACCAGGCCTATGCGTTTCATCGCTTGCTGCAGCAGGATCTGCGCTTCGGCGTCTGTGCGGCTTCGCTTCGTTCGGATGATCTTCGAGCGGCCCTCGCTCCACAGGACGGCCTCTATGTCCTCGCACAGCGCGACGCTGAGGCTCGGTTTTTGGCGATCGGCTCCCTCGTTGAACGCCTCACCGCGCCGCGGGAGCCGGATGCGCTTCGGCGGCGTCTGGCGGGGGCCGGCGTCCGTGTGATCACGTCGACCGTCACGGAAAAGGGGTATTGCCTTAAGGCCAATGGCGAACTTGATCTTGGCCATCCTGACATCGCCGCCGATCTGAAGGGCGACACCACGCCGCGCACCTTGGTCGGCTGGCTCGTGCAAGCCTATTCGGATCGCAGAGCGGCCAAGCTACCCGCCTTCCTTGCCGCGCCCTGCGACAATCTTTCCGGTAACGGCGACAAACTGCGCGGCGCGGTCATCACCTTCGCCGCAGCGCGGGACCTCGACCTTTCGCGCTGGATCGAAGCCGAAGCCGCCTTTGCCAACACGATGGTCGACAGCATCACGCCTGCCACCGACGACAAGTTACGGGCTCTGGTAGAGGCCGAATGTGGCCTCAAAGACGCCTGGCCGGTGCAACGGGAAGCCTTTGTGCAGTGGGTCGTCCAGCGGACGGACGCAGTGGAACAGCCGGACTGGGGGGCGGCGGGCGCAACCCTCACCTCAGACGTTGGCGCCTTTGAGCGGGCTAAACTCCGTCTTCTGAATGGGGCGCATACGGCCATCGCCTATCTCGGACTATTGGCAGGGTACGACACGGTGTCTAAGGCGGTCGCGGACCCGAATCTCCGTCGGTTCGTTGAGCAGATGTGGTCAGATGAGATAACGCCTGGCCTTACGGCCCCGCCGGGGCTCAATCTTGCATCCTACCAGTCGGACCTCCTTAGGCGCTTCGACAATCCGGTCTTGTCGCATCACCTGTCCCAGATCGCCTGGGATGGCTCGCAAAAGATCCCCGTGCGACTGATGAGTTCAATCCAGGACGCCGCCATAGCGGGCCGACCCTTTCGCCGCCTCGCGCTCAGCGTGGCCGCGTGGATGATGTTTGTTACGTGTCGCGCTCGATCGGGCGAGCACATCGTCGACCCGCTCGCTGCAACTTTGGAGCATGTCGGAAATTCTGGTCTGCAGGATGCGTCAAGCCTAGTTGCAGCGTTCCTCAGTATAGACCAAGTGTTTCCAAGGGAAATCCGATCAAATCCACTTATCAGCGCCGCGCTAGTCGCGGCCTTCCGGCGCCTGTCCGATCAGGCTCCGATGGCAATCGCTTCGGAATTGTAACCGCGGCAACTACGCGTGACGCTGCCCTCCAAATAGGAAGTGTTTCAATCGTCAGCGCGCGTTTTAGAGCTAAAAAAAATAGGAGCGACACTGGACGCGCGGGGTGCGCGCCCAGAGCCGATGGCGAGCTGGGCCGAAGCCTACATACCCGGAGACTTCAGCAACGTGATTTCGACGCGGCGATTGGACTGCCGGCCCGAAACTGTAGCGTTGCTGGCGACTGGCTTATCTTCGCCAGATCCGACCACGTCGATACGACCTGCGTCGATATTCGCCGCGACCAGGTCCGACTTCACGGATGTCGCCCGCTCCAGCGACAGCGTCATGTTCATGGCGGCGCCGCCTCGGCTATCGGTGAAGCCTTCAATCCGCACCCGCGTTTCGGGGCTCAAACGCAGAAAGTTCGCCAAGGGCGCCAGCCGATTGACACCGCCGGCCAGCAAGACTGACTTCCCGGTTTCGAAGCTGACGTCTTGGAGCACCATCGTTGAACCGAGCTCAGTCGGCTTCATATTGGCGGCTTGAAGTTGATCTCGGGCATCAGCCAATTGCTGGTCCTTGGACATCAATTGCTGATCCTTGGACACCAACTGAGCATCACGCGAGGCAATTTGGCGATCCTTGCCGGCGATCATTCGGTTCTTGCCCGCAAGTGCGGCCTCATCGCGCATCTTGACCGTCTCTTGCTCCACGCCTGCCTGCTGGCCGCGGGTTTCGGCAAGATCGAGATAGGTCGTCGCCATCATCAGTTCATGCGTCGACTTTTCCTTCTCTCCCCGCGCCCAATCGGACTCCGAAGCGGTCAAGGCTGAACGGGCGTTGGCGAGGTCGCCCTGCCCGCGCTCGGCGGTCAGCTTGTCATTGGAGGCGACGTTTAGTCGGCCCCTGGCGTCAGCGATGTTAGGATTTGGTCCGGTCTCGGCGCAGGCGGTGAGCGCCAGCGCGGCGACACTGACGAGCAGCGCCCGGGGCGCCCAGATGTTTCGGTTCATGGTCATTTCGGCGCCCTATGGCTGAACGGAGGGAGAATTGGAGACGGAGGCGGCGACAAGGTCGCGACTGGCCTGCAAAGCGCCGAGCTTGGCCTTTTCAGACGTCAACTCGGCGAGCAGGGAGGCCTCTTCAGCCAGCTGTTCCGCCGCGTCCCGATGACCGGATTTGAGCGCGGTCCGGGCCGACTCAAGCCTGGTCCTCGCCATATTGAAGCTCTGGTCGCCGGTGTTTCCGGCGACGCCGGACTGCCGGGTCGCCATTTCAATTTTCGCGTCTGCGCGACTGATCGCAGCCTCGGCGTCCGGCTGACTGGCGGCCGCTACACCCGCTGACACGAGCAGCGCGACCCCGAGTGCGGCCGCCGTCAAATTGTATTGGCACATTCGGCCATGTAATGAAGATAGATTCTTCACAGAATATTCCTTTCAACGGATGAATAAGGAGGAAATATTGACCGACGACCAATTGATCGCATGCGACCTGAATTATCTTGCATTGCAAATCGATGATCAAGCCACGGAATATACCTACGGTAACCACTCAGGATCGAAAAATATTTCAGAATTTTTCTCTAGATCACGATCCACGATCTTGAGCGCCTTCGTTCCGTTCGCGCCTTTATAATGGCTCCGATGGACTCGATGGGCGCTTGCAGGCGCGAGGTGGGCTTGATCGGCGAAGGGCGTTCGACGTGTCTGACGGGCGCGCCTTGCCTATTCGCTTGGGCGTCGAGCAGGCTTCTTGCGGCCGCGTAGTTCGAAGCGCTCTGCGCAGACGTCGCCAGAGCGCCGGCGCGCGCCGCCATTTCGCTGCATGCCACAGCTTGGCCCTGACGGGACAAGGTTGCAGCAGCGCGATGAAGCCTGGCCGAGAGCTCATGGTCTTCAGCTGCCGATATATGGAGCGATGGGATCATCGGTCTAACCTCTTTACTCGTAGCGTCGCAAATGGCGCCGCCCTTCCAAACGCCGCCCTAGCCGTTCATCTGACTGGTCAGAGCGGAATTGCATGGGAGGTCGATCTCAAGCTGGCCATCGCCGGAGCCGACGATCGTCACTGGCAGTCTGATCCCACTGGCCAGACGCAGGAACCCGCAGGCCCCAGTTGTTGCGTCGGCAAGCCCAGGCCAGGATCCAAAGTCGCCTTCAAGCCCGCCTGTCGCCATTCGCACAGCCCCGGCCGAAAACGCGTCGATCTGATAGGCGACAGGGATGGCGACACCCGAAACGTCCAAGTCGCCTTGACCGCGAAGCGCGCCGATGAGCTTGAACAGCGGCTTTGCAACATGGGAGCGGCGTGGAAAGAAATTGGCAGAAGGCCTCGGCTCAGTGAAAGATCCGGGAGGCGCCACCACAACAGACGGCGGCGTAATGATTTGATTGAACATAA
Source organism: uncultured Caulobacterales bacterium (assembly GCA_903903715.1). Taxonomy (GTDB): domain Bacteria; phylum Pseudomonadota; class Alphaproteobacteria; order Caulobacterales; family Caulobacteraceae; genus CAIMFV01. Next base: position 1,070 of record CAIUZX010000337.1, on the reverse strand, counting down.
TTTTTTCCAGTTCTGTATGAATATGAGGAGTTTCGGGTAACGCCCGTAACGATCGAGGTTACGGAAGAAATCGCCTTTCGTGGCCGGACCGTTAGACGGCAAGCGCAACAGAAGCGACGATGCGGGATGGTTGCGGAAACAGGCGAAGGACCGCCTGGTCGCTTCTGGCCTTGGCCATGACCGCGATATCCCGCCGATTGACCGCCGTGAGGCCTGAAGGAAGGCTTGTCCAACCCGCCCGCGCATGGTCCCGCACGAGGAGGTAGAGAAGATGTCGACCTTCAGCCGCGTCGATCTCGGCAGGGCCAAATCGTCCTGTTCGGCGAGGGTGAAATATATCGGGCTGTCGTTCGCGTTTCATGTCTTGTCCCCCTTGTCGGCTGGCGAGACCTGAAGGTTCGCGGCGAAAATGACCCTATGTGCCGGCCCCTCGGGGGCACAGGACCGGAAAATACTCAGCCGAAGCCTGCTCCGTTAGACACTACGATCCAACGGCCCAGACAAATTAAGCGTCGCCACAAATATGATTTCAAACAATTCTTCGGAAATATAATTTTGGAATTATTGCGATCTTCGGCGATTTTAGTGGATCTTTGCGAGAAATAAGCGCGACTAATATTGAAATGCGGCTGGATGAAAGTGGCCGAAATGACGAAATCGCTTCATCTCGACAATCAATTCACACCAAATGCCCTTTCTGGGGAGCACCGGGATATTTGCGTCGTTGCGGTCGGCGCATCCGAAGGCGGACTGAGCGCGTTCCGCATCCTGATGTCGATGATCGAGGCCGGTTCGGGCTTGGCTTACATCCTGGTTCCTCTTCGGGATCCAGCGATTGACGGGCCGGTGACGGACCTGCTTTCAGCCTTTACCGACGTCGAGGTCACCGAGGCTGTGGACGGTGAGCGCATTACAGCGGATCGGATCTATGTCGCGCCCCCAGGGGCCGAAGTAACGATCGCTGCCGACCATTTTCACGTCGAATACGCGAGGCTCGGAAAAACCGGTCGCCCGGCATTCGATCTTCTCTTGATCAGCCTCGCTGACGCCTACGGCCCGCGCGCCGCTAG
>CAIUZX010000336.1 GCA_903903715.1 uncultured Caulobacterales bacterium | reverse complement strand
GCGCCGACGCCGCCGACGCTGACGCCGGGGCCGGTCAGGGACACGTCCTTGGTCGAGGCGACGCCGCTGGCGAGGGTGAAGTCCGCCCCCGCCACGCTGAAGGGCGTCCTGGCGTTCGGGCCGACAGAGCCGCCCGTGATCGCGGTCGCCGGTCGCTTCGACACCGCCGCCAGATCGACGCCCAGCACGGCGCCGTTGGTGACGTTCAGCGAGGCCTTGCCCGCCAGCGCGTGCATCAGGGCGTTCTGATCGCCGCCGCTGGTGACGAGGTTGATGTCCGCCGCGGCCTGGCCTTCCAGCTTGTCCACCTTGAAGGCGTCGCTCAGCAGGGTCTTCGCCTCGACCCCCGTCAGCTTGAACAGGAAGGCGAAGCGACCGCCGTTGGCGATGGGCGCCGCAGTCACCCGTCCGGCGCCGGTTCCGCCATAGAGCGCCATCTGCGCGATGGTGACGTCGGCCTGACCTGCGGCGATCTTCGCAGCGAGGCGCACGCCAGACGCCTTGTACTTGCGGAACTCGACCTTGTCGGCGCGCACCTGCAAGTCCGCATCGAAGGCCTTCAGCGCATCGAGCCGGATCGGCTGGCGCGGCCAGGCGGCGCCCGGAGGCGGTTCGGGCCCGAGATACGGGTTCATGTCGAGATCGGCGGTGGCGACGTCTCCCGAGACCTTCGGCCGCGCGCCCGACAGATCCAGCGTCACGGCGCCCGAAGCGCTCAGGTGGTCAAGCCCGATGCGGGCGCCCGTGATGTCGATCACCTGTCCCTTGCGGACCACATGCCCCTTGGCCGAAAAGGCGCTTAAGCCCGGGCCCGGCGTCATCTTCGATCCGGCGAGCGCGGCAAGCGCGCGCAAGGACGGGCCGCGCACGTCGATGTCCCCCGAAAGGCCTTCCGGGTCCGGCGCGATGTGACCGCCGACGGACAAGGTCACGGGCTTGGAGTCGAGCGACAGGTTGAACCCGGTCGGCTTGCCTGCCATCAGGGCCCTGGGACTCGCCACACCGAACTCGAACTTGGCGAGCTGGCCGCCGAAGGCGAAGTCGCCCTTCCCCGCCAGCGGCTGGTCCAGCCCCTGCAGCGCCAGCGACAGGTTCAGCTCGGACAGGGTCTCGGTCCGCCCGCTCGCCCCATCGAAATAGGACAGCTTTCCGCCGCTGATCAGCAGCCGGTCGATGCGGAGATCCTTCAGCCAGCTCGGCGTCGGCTTGGCCGGTCCCGTCGACTTGGGCGTCAGGGTCCAGTTGACCCGCCCGTCCGCCAGCTTTTCCAGATCGACGGTCGGCGACTGCAGCACGATGTCCCGCACCTCGATCCGCCCGCTCAGCAGGGGCAGTGGGGCGACGCCGACGGCGACCGACTGCGCCTCGACGAGGTGCGCTCCACGACCACCGGGAATGTTGGCGATAGCGGGCTCCCCCGCCTCGACCCCGAGCACGGGCCAGAGCGTCAGCTTGACGCCCTTCAGAGTCACCTGCCGACCGAGCTTTTCCGACAACACGCCTGCGAGTTCGGCGGCCATGTTGCTGTGTGCGACATAGGCGGAAGCGCCCAACACCGCGGCGCCCGCGGTCGCGCCGATGGCGACGACGCCGATCAGCAACCGTCCGCCCAGTCCCATTCCTGACTTCGCCATACGCCACCCACCCACGATCTGTAGTTAACGAAATATTAGCTGCACTAACACGCACTTGAAACCGGCCTCATCGGCGCAGTCGACAAATTGCGCAGTTTTGACGTCAAGGCGGCCCGGTAAAATCGCGTTTTGAGGCGTGCAAAGCACCTTCACAAAGTTGTGCGACACTTCAGCGTCAAACGTCTGAAATTGAGTACGGAGTGTGTGATGGGTATCCTCTGGTCGCGCTTTACAGCGCTAAACGCCGTGATCTTGGCGGCGCTGGTCTGCGCAGGGTTCGGCGTGATGCTGGACCGGGTGTTCCTGTGGCCACTGCTGGTCCTCATTCCCCTGGTGCTGGTCGGGCTGCATGACCTGACGCAGACCTCGCACGCTATCCTGCGCAACTATCCGCTCATCGGCCATATCCGGTTCATCCTTGAGTCCATCCGTCCGGAGATCCGGCAGTATCTGATCGAGGACGAGCGCGACCCGGTTCCCTTCAGCCGCGAGCAGCGGGCGCTGGTCTATCAGCGCGCAAAGAACGTCTTCGACAAGCAGCCCTTCGGCACCGTCATAGACGTCAATGCGCCTGGCTATGGCTGGATCGCCCACTCCATCCAGCCGAAGGAGGAGATCGACGCCGACTTCCGCATCATGATCGGCGGCCCTCAGTGCAAGAAGCCCTACTCGGCCTCGATCCTGAACATTTCGGGCACCAGCTTCGGCGCCGTCAGCGCCAATGCGATTCAGGCCTTCAACAAGGGCGCAAAGCTCGGCGGGTTCGCGCACAACACCGGCGAAGGCTCGATCAGCCGTTACCACCGCAAATACGGCGGCGACCTCATCTGGCAGGTGGCGACGGGCTATTTCGGCTGCCGCTCGCCGGACGGCCGCTTTGATGCCGACGCCTTCGCCAAGCAGGCGGCGAGCGATCAGGTGAAGATGATCGAGCTGAAGCTCTCCCAGGGCGCCAAGCCCGGTCACGGCGGGGTGTTGCCCATGGCCAAGATCACCGCCGAGATCGCCAGGACCCGCAATGTGCCCAGGGACCGGGACTGCGTCTCCCCCGCTTCGCACCCGGAATTCGACACGCCCCTCGGCATGATGGCCTTCATCACCCGCCTGCGGGAGCTGTCCGGCGGCAAGCCGGTCGGGATCAAGCTTTGCATCGGTCATCGCTACGAGTTCATGGCCCTGTTGAAGGCGATGATCGAGACCAAGGTGACCCCAGACTTCATCGTCATCGACGGGGGTGAAGGCGGCACCGGCGCGGCGCCGCAGGAGTTGACCAACCACGTCGGCCTGCCCCTGCTAGACGCCCTCAAGTTCGTGCAGAGCGCGCTGATCGGCGCGGGTCTCAGGGACAAGATGAAGATCGGAGCCAGCGGCAAGATCATCACCGCCTACGACGTCTGCCGGGTGTTCGCCCTCGGCGCCGACTACGTCATGTCCGCCCGCGGTTTCATGTTCGCCGTCGGCTGCATTCAGGCGAGGTCTTGTCACTCCAACCGTTGCCCGACCGGGGTCGCGACCCAGGGCGCCTGGCGTCAGCGGGCGCTGGTGGTGCGCGACAAGGCCGTGCGGGTCGCCAACTTCCACCACAACACGGTCAAGGCCGTGGGCCAGGTGATCGCCTCGGCCGGCCTGTCCCATCCCAGCGACATTAAGCCGATGCACCTGCACATGCGCGACGCGAGCGGACAGGTCATGCGCGGCGACGAGGCAGTCGTCTGGCCCGCGCCTGGCGTGTTTCTCAACGGCGGCGGCGACGCGATGCTGGCCCGGGAGTGGGCGCGAGCGCGGGCGGACAGCTTCCGTCCGGCGGCGTGAGGTTCAGGTCGGCGGCGCGGTCGCCGCGAGGCTGTCGCGGGCGAGGAGTGCGTTGATCCACGTGCTCAGCCTTGGGTTCCCCGCCGCCCAATGGATGT
>CAIUZX010000335.1 GCA_903903715.1 uncultured Caulobacterales bacterium | reverse complement strand
GCCTTGGGCGGATCAATATAGACCACCACCATGTGCCGCACGCCGCCGCCGCTGGGGAGGGTCTCGATCCAGGCGCCGCCCGCCCTGGGGTCGAGGGTCAGGTTGCGGGCCTCGTGGGAATAGGTGTGGTCAGGCGACCACCAGGCCGCGGGCTTGATCAGCGTCGCCCAGACCTTGGCGGGCGAGGCGGCGATGGCGGCGGTCTCCTTGATCGTGAAGCCGTCCGCCTGGCTGTCGACGACCTCTGCTCCGGCGGGGCCGGCCAGGGCGAACGCGGCGAGGACGAGAAGGAGCGTGCGCGACATCGAGGGCCTCCCTTTAGTTCGCCGCACTGTGCCGCCGCGCCGCAACCGGCGTCAACGTCCGCGGTCCCGCCTACCCCGCCTTCGCGTCCGCGGCGATGCGGGCGAGCATGGATTTGAGGCCGTTGGAGCGCTGGGTGGAGAGGGCTTCGTTCAGGCCAAGGGCGGACAGGCCCGCCGCCGCGTCGAAGCCGCCAGCGTCCGCAGCGGTGTGCCCGTTGTAGAGCTTCAGCACCACAGCAATCAGCCCACGGACGATGTGGGCGTCGCTGTCGCCGCGCCAGAAGAGGCGCCCCGCCTGATCCGGATCGCGCACCAGCCACACCTGACTGGCGCAGCCGCGCACCTTGTTCTCGTCATTGCGCTCAGCGTCGGTCAGGGGCGCAAGCTGGCGGCCAAGGTCGATCAGGTGGCGATAGCGCTCCTCCCAATCCCCTAAGAACTCGAACTCCTCGACGAGCTCCGCCAGCTCCAGGTCTATCGTGTCGGCCATCATGTGCTCCTGCCCGCACGCAGGTAGGGCGCGAGGGGAGCGGCGTAAAGCGCCCTGGCCAAAATCAGGCGAACTCTGGCCAAAATCAGGCGAAACCTTTTGCGCTCAGCCAGGCGTCCACCTCGCCCACGGCCTGCGGCAACAGGTCCGGGCGGCTGGTGTAGTAGTGGTCGGCCTGCTTGATGTCGCGATAGCTGCGGTCGGACAAGGTCAGCGCGTCAAAGAGCCGCTTCGCATGGCTAGGGGTGCAGGCGAGGTCCGCGGTGTTGTTGATCACAAGGGTCGGGCAGGTGACGCGCGACGCGTTGCCAAGGCCGTCGGCTCTTGTGGCCTCAAGGCTCCACTGCGAGAGCCAGGAGCGTAAGGTCGTGAAGCGGGCAAGGCCAACCGGCCCGTCATTGGCGATCTTCGGCTCCCCGAGATAACAGGTGTGCGGCGGCCGGTCGGAGGGGTCCTGGCCAGGGTCGGTCCAGCGCACGTCGCACATGGTGCCGGCCACCACGAAGGCACGCTCCGCATTCGGCTCTCCAGCGGCCTTGAGGGCGGTAAGCTCCGCCTTCGCCCAGGCGGTGATGCGGGTGTTGCGGGCGACCTGCGCGGCGCGGAACCGCTGCACAAAGGCGTCGTCATAGGGGGGCTGCGCGGGGCAGTCGGGGCTGTAGATGTTTACGCTCACGTCCCGGTCGTAGGGCCGCGCCTCTTCCGTCACCGACGGGTCCATCCACTCGCTTAAAGTGACCGCCCGGCTGACATGGGCGGCGAGGAGGAGGATCCCGTCCGCCGGGATCAGTCCTGCGGCGGTCAGATCGCACGGGTCCCCCGCAGGGGTGTGGGTGATGGTCGGCGCCGTCGCCTGATCCTGATAGAACAGGGACAATGATCCGCCTCCAGACCATCCGCCCAGCACGACCTCGTCGTACCCGAAGCGTTTTTTCAGGTCCGCGATGCAGGCGCCGAGATCAAGGACGCACTTCTCCAGGATCAGGGCCGTGTCGTTCCCCCGATAGCGCGGGTTGCAGTAGATGACGTGGCGCCCGGCGGCGGCCAGCGCCGTCACCATCGGCAGGAAGGCGCCGCCCCCCACAGGGTGGCTGAACAGGATCACGCTTCTGGCCGTTCCAGTCTCGGGGCGGATGCGCATGCACTCGACGAAGACCTGGCCGTCGGGGCCGCCATAGACGTCCTTGAACGGTCCCTTGTCCTTGTGAACGAACCCGTAAGGCTCGCGGATCACCCGCACCATCAGCCGTCTCCCCATGTCTTCGCGCTTGTCAGGCGTTTGCGCTTTTATGGATTGCAGCGTTATCCTCGTCCCAAGACAAGCGACAATCGCGGCGGGGAGACAAACGCATGGCCAGGATCAACGGCGTCCACCACATCGCGGTGATGGCGGGATCGATCAAGACCCACATCGCCTTCTTCTCCGAGGTGCTGGGCTGCGAGCTGAAGGCGCTGTTCTTCATGCACGGCGTGCCGGGCGCCTATCACGCGTTTCTGGAGCTCGAGGACCAGAGCTATTTCTCCATCGTCGAGACGCCGCAGGCGAAAGACATCCCCATCGAGATGGGCAAGACCCATGCGGGCAACGGGGCCCTGTCCAGCGCGCCGGGCACGATGCAGCACATCGCCTTTCGCACCTCAGATCTCGACAGCCTGCTCTCCTTGCGCGATCGCATCCGCCGGGCGGGGGTCAATGTGTTCGGGCCGATCCATCACGGTTTTTGCCAGTCGATCTATTTTGCGGGGCCGGATCATCTGACCTTGGAGATCTCCACCCAGATCACCGAGCTTGACCCCAAGGCCTGGATCGATCCGGAGGTCGTGGCCCTGTCCGGCATCTCTGCGGAGGAGCTGGCGCGCTATGTAAAGCCCGCCGAAACGCCGCTGACGAAGGGCGCCCTGCCGCAGCCGCCGTACGATCCGAACCAGCCGCACATGCGCTATCCCGAGGCGATGTATCAGCAGATGCTCCTCGCCCCCGATGAGCTGATCAGCGCCGCGGGCAGCGTCTCCGATCCGCCGGTGAAGGTGGAGGCGTAAGCCGCGCCGTGGGGCTGCTGATCCGTCGCTGGCTGTGGCTGACATTTGCGCTGGCGCCCCTGTCGGCGGCGGTGGCGGTGCTGGCGCACTGGCCGCTCCCGGTCCGGCTGGTCGCGCTGCTGACCCCCGCCTATATGCTGCACCAGATCGAGGAGCACTGGGGCGACCGCTTTCGCACCTTCGTCAACACCCGCGTCTTCGGCGGGCGGGAGGCGCTGACCGAGGCGGCGGTGTTCGTGATCAACGTCCCCCTCGTCTGGGGGCTGAACCTTGGCGCCTGGTGGTTCGCCTTGACGGGGCGCTTCGACCTCGCCCTGATCGGGCTCTACATGATGCTGGTCAACGCGGTCGTGCATGTTCTGGGCGTCGCGCGCTTCGGCTATAATCCGGGGGTGGCGACGAGCTTCCTGGTCTTCGCCCCCCTGAGCGCCGCCATACTCGTCGAGACCCACGAGACCCTGTCCGCCCACCTGTTCGCCCTCGGCGTCGCCCTTATCGGCCACGCAGCGATCGTGCTCTACGCCGTCCTGCACGCCCGGCGGGAGCGGACCGCATGACCGACCGGCTTGTCATCCGCCGAGCGTGGATCGAGGATCTGGGCGCCGTCATCGCCCTCCTCGCCGACGACCCGCTGGGGTCGGGCCGGGAGTCTTCGGACCTTGCGCCCTACGTCACAGCCTTTGACCAGATCTCCGCCGACCCCAACCAGTTCCTGGCGGTCGCAGAGGCGGACGGTCGCATCGTCGGCACGCTGCAGCTCAGCTTCATCGCCGGGCTCTCCCGCGGCGGGATGCGGCGGGGCCTGATTGAGGCGGTGCGGGTGGCCAGCGACCGTCGGGGGGAGAAGATCGGGGAGGCGCTGATCGAATGGGCCATATCGACATGCCGGGAGGAGGGCTGCGGCCTCGTCCAGCTCACCACCGACAAGTCCCGCGTTGACGCCCACCGCTTCTACGACCGCCTCGGCTTCGAGGCCTCGCACCTTGGCTACAAGCGGATGCTGTGAGGCCCCCCGCTGGACAGGGGCGCGGCGCAAACCTAACGTTCCGGGCGTTCGCGTGAGCACGTTCCGACCCTTCAAAGGCCTCCATGTCCGACACCCCTTCCGGCCCCTTGAAAGGCCTTCGCGTCATCGAGATGGGGAGCCTGATCGCCGGGCCCTTCTGCGGGCAGATCCTGGGGGATTTCGGCGCCGACGTGATCAAGCTGGAGGACCCCGGCAAGGGCGACCCCATGCGTCAGTGGGGGCGCAGCCTGCCGCAGGGCCACTCCCCCTGGTGGCCGGTGAT
>CAIUZX010000334.1 GCA_903903715.1 uncultured Caulobacterales bacterium | reverse complement strand
GAGTATCGCCCGCCCGCGCCGATCCGCGTCGCGCTGTTCGACAAGGCGGGCAGACGCGTGAAGGAACAGGTTTCGCAGGTCGAAGGCGCGCCTTTGCAGCCGGGCGAGACCCGGGCCTTCACGGTCCGCATCTTTGATCCGCCCATCGACGTCGCCGAGTTCCAGGTCGAGTTTTCCCTGGAAGCGCTCGACGCGAACCGGAAGAAGGCGCAGCACGAGCCCAGGGGCCACGCCGCCGGGGCCAAACGCCTGCCCCTGCGCGGGACGACGGCGACTGCAGAGCCCGCCGTGGAAGGCGCGCATCCGGTCGAGGCCAAGCCCCTCCCGTCCAACTCGCCCTATGCCCTGCCGACCGAGGGCGGTCTACGTCCCGCCGCCAAGGAGCCATGAGCCCGGTTCGCGACATTCTGCTCAGCGGGGATCAGGTGCTGACCCTGGTTGACGGACTTGCGGACGAGATCGCGCCGCGCACCAGCGACGAGACGGTGGTGGTCTGCCTGCTGACCGGCGGGCTCTGGTTCGCCGCTGATCTCATGCGCGCCCTGGCCCGAAGGGGTAGACATCCCATCTTCGACGCGATGTGGTTGTCCTCCTACGGCGACGCGCACGCTTCTTCGGGGGTCGTGACGGTTCGCGCCGGGCTGCAGCGTCCCGTCGAGGGTCGTCAGGTGCTGCTTTTAGACGATGTGCTCGACAGCGGCCGGTCTCTCGCCTCGGCGGTGGAGACGGTGAAGTCGGCTGCGGCGGCGGAGGCTTTGACGGCTGTGTTTGCGCGTAAGCCCTGGCCCGAGCCGCGCATGACGCCGGACTTCATCGCCTGGGAAGCGCCGGACCGTTTCCTCGTCGGGTACGGGATGGATGATGCCGGGCGCTATCGCGGCCTGCCGGGGATCGAGGCGATCTAGTCTAGGTTTTGCGACTGCCAGTCCGGCAGGATTTCCCGCGCCATCATCTCCTCATAGGTCGGACGCCGCCGCACAACCGCATAGCTGTCGCCCTTGACCAGCACCTCGGGGGCGAGGGGGCGGGCGTTGTACTCGCTCGACATGGAAGCGCCGTAAGCTCCCGCCGACAGGAAGGCGACGAGGTCTCCTGACGACACCGGGGCCATGGCCCTGTCCTTCGCGAAGATATCTCCCGTCTCGCAGACTGGACCGACGATGTCGAACGGCTCCGGCGGCGCGCCGTTGCCCTCCCGAACAGGGCGCACCTGATGGAAGGCGTCGTAGAGCGTGGGGCGCAACAGGTCGTTCATCCCGGCGTCGAGCACCACAAAGGCGCGGCCGTCGGACCGGCGATGCACGTGAACCGTGCGCGCGAGCAGGACCCCCGCATTGGCGACGATCACCCGACCGGGTTCAAAGGCGAGGTCGATGTCGAGACCCTGCAGCACCCGCTCGATCATGGCCGCATAGGCCTCCGGCAGTGGCGGGTCGGGGCTGTTGTGATAGGGCGCGCCGAGGCCTCCGCCGAGATCGAGGCGACTGACGCTCAACCCGTCGGAGCGGAGCTGCTCTACCAGCTCGCGCATGCGATGGAAGGCCGCCTCCATCGGCGACAGATCGCTGATCTGGCTGCCGATATGGCAGGCGACGCCGACCGGTCTCACAGCCTTCATACCCGCCGCCCGGGCGTAGAGACGCCGCGCCTCCGACAGGGAGACCCCGAACTTGGTGTCCGACGCGCCGGTGGAGATCTTGACGTGACCGCCGGCGCCGACGTCGGGGTTCACGCGGATGGCGATCTCGGGAACGCGTCCCAGCCGATCGGCGATGATGGCGAGTCGCTCGAGCTCAGGCTCGGACTCCACATTGATCTCGGCGACGCCGGAGGTGATGGCGAAAACAAGCTCCTCGTCTGTCTTGCCAACGCCGGAGAACACGATCCTTTCCGCCGGCACGCCTGCGGCGAGGGCGCGGCGGATCTCACCCTCCGACACCGTATCCGCCCCGGCGCCGAGCGCGGCCAGGGTCCGGATCACGGCAAGGTTCGGGTTCGCCTTGACGGCATAGGCAATCAGAATCCGCCGACCGGGGAGGGCGCTGGTCAGCGCAGTTCGGAACACCTGGAAATGCCGTTCCAGCGTCGCCGTCGAATAGACATAGACGGGCGTACCGACGGCCTCAGCGATCTCGCTGAGCCGCACCCCTTCGCACCAGAGTTCCGGAACGCCGGAGGGACCGGGCCGGTCTTCGAAGTGATTCATCAGTTGGGCGGACGCGTCGACACCGGCGCGCCCATCAGGTTTGGCGACCCATCCACCGGCGTCGAGGACAGGGGCGTCAGCCGCTGGTTAGGATCGGTGATGTCCCGCTTGGTCTTGGGCGCATCGTCCGAGGGTTTCGGGTCGGGCTGATCCGCCAGCGCGTTCGAATTGGACGGCGTGCGTTGAGCGTCCTTCTTGGCGGTCTTGGCGGCTTCCTTTGCGGCCTGTTGGGCGGCGTAGTCGGCCTTCGCCTGCGCGCCGAACAGGGGCGGCGGCTGCTCCAGCGGTCCGAGCTTCCCACAGGCGCCGAGCGAAAGCGCGAGCACTGCGACCGTAACCGGTCTCAAGATCCTAGGCGTCGACATGTGAAAGCCGTTCCTTCCAAAGCGCGATCTGACGACGAACCTGTTCGGGCGCCGTCCCACCATAGCTCATACGGCTGGCCGCGGATCGCTCCGGCGTCAAGACCTGATAGACATCAGCGGTGATTTCCGGCTCGATCGCCTGTAGTTCGCTGAGGGCGAGGCCCGGCAGATCGACGCCCAACGCCTCAGCGCGCTTGACCGCAGCGCCGGTGACGTGGTGGGCGCGGCGGAACGGCATCCCGAGGTTGCGCACCAGCCAGTCGGCCAGATCCGTCGCGGTGGAGAAGCCGGATGCTGCGGCCTCCGCCATGCGCTGGCGGTTCGGCTCGAGGTCCCGCACCATGCCCGTCATGGCGGAGAGGGCGAGATCCAGCGCATCGAACGCCTCGAACACCGGAACCTTGTCCTCCTGCATATCCTTGGAATAGGCGAGCGGCAGGCCCTTCATGACCATGGTGAGGCTGGTCAGAGCGCCGAAGATGCGGCCGGTCTT
>CAIUZX010000333.1 GCA_903903715.1 uncultured Caulobacterales bacterium | reverse complement strand
CTGGCGCCACGCCTGATCGAGCGGATCGGGGCGCGGTTCGAGATCGTGGCCGAGCCTGATCGCTCTCGCCGCGGCTGGACGGCGCAGAGCCTGTGACCGACCCGGCCGACACATCCGGAAAGTCGTCCAGCACGGCGCCTTGCCCGATCTGCCAGCGCCCGGCGATCGCGGCGTACCGGCCCTTCTGCTCCCGCCGTTGCGGCGATGTCGATCTGCAGCGCTGGTTGTCCGGCCGTTACGCCATACCCGTTGTCGAGCCGGACGATCCGGACGCGTTCGAAGACGACGCGTAAACTTGGATGAGAACGAGGCTGGACACAGGGGCGAACGGCGCCTTATAGACGCCCTCCTTCGTCGGCCGCGCCCGGCGGGGCGCCTGGGTAGCTCAGTTGGTAGAGCAGCGGATTGAAAATCCGCGTGTCGGTGGTTCGAATCCGCCCCCAGGCACCATTTTCCCCGGATTGTCGCTCCGCCGGGTTGAAGCGTGCGTTTCCATGTCCATATGAGGCTGTGTTCTTCGGGGGCTACCCATAGCCGCCCAAGATCAGTTCCTGACGGGCGGCTGTTCCTTTTGTTCGCTCTTCGTCAAGTCTTTTCCCCTCACAGTATTATTGCGCTCTGACTTTGGGTTGGGGCGTCGAATCCCCTTGACGCAAAGGGGAGGTGTTGCGAAAGAGTCGAGGACCGCAATTCTGACAAGGCGGTAATGCCCCTCTATCCGCAAGGACGAGGGGTGAGAAAAGCCCTCACCGATGGGCGTCGACGGGTCCTTATCTGGATGCGTTTGCGGACAGCGGGAGTTGCGAATGTAACCGTTTGGTGTTCCGGTTTTCCGGGCGCGCCAGGCAAATTTCACTTGGGGAAGATGCGCTCTCCGGAACGCCGCGACCCTTTGGCCAACCGTGCTAGATCAACCAGGAACTGGCGAAAGATGCTGGAAACAAAACGAACGACCCCATTCATCGCTCTGCTCGGCGCTCTGGCGCTGATGACGACGAGCGCGCCCGCCTTTGCGCAGGCTTCGGCACCGGCGGCGGCGACCGCTCCGGCAAGCGCCGCAGCCCCCGCCGCAGAGGCCTCCACTCCGGCCCCCGCCGCTGACGCTGGCGGCGAAGCGCCGACTGCGATCAAGCACGCGGGCAAGCTGAACCCGGTGACCATGTTCTTGGACGCCACCCCCATCGTTAAGGTGGTGATGATCGGTCTGATCCTGGCTTCGATCCTGTCCTGGACGATCCTGATCATGAAGATCATCGAGTTCGCCGGTCTGAACTCGGCTTCGAACAAGTATGTGGAAGCTTTCCGCAGCGCGCGTTCGATCGCTGACATTCAGAAGATTTCGAGCTCGGAAGAGTTCGAAGGCAACCCGCTCGCTGACATGGCCGCCTCGGCCGCCGGCGAAGTGGAACTGTCCCGCCAGGCGGGTCTGCAGATCAGCGGCGCTCACCGCGACACCACCGTGACACGCGCCTCGGCGAACATCTCGGCGGTTCAGGCGAACCTCGCCAAGCGTCTGTCGGGCGGCATGTCCTTCCTGGCCTCCGTCGGTTCGTCCGGTCCGTTCATCGGTCTGTTCGGTACGGTTTACGGGATCATGAACTCGTTCATCGGGATCGCGAACTCGAACACCACCAACCTGGCCGTCGTCGCTCCCGGTATCGCCGAAGCGCTTCTCGCCACGGGTATCGGCCTCTTCGCCGCTATTCCGTCGGTTATCTTCTACAACTACTTCCAGACCCAGATCTCTGCGTATGGCGCTCGTACCGAAGGCTTCATCGCTGAACTGACCAACGCGATCTCTCGTCAGCTCGACAAGGGGGCGTAAATCCGATGGCGGCCAAATTAGCAGGCCCCGGAGGCGGTTCGCGGTATAGCGTCCAGCAGAACAGTGAAATCAATGTCACCCCCTTCGTGGACGTGATGCTGGTTCTCCTGATCATCTTCATGGTGGCGGCTCCGCTCGCCACCGTGTCGGTGAAAGTGGATCTGCCGGCAGCGACGGCGCCGCCTTCACCGACACCTCCGAAGCCGGTGTACATCTCCATCAAGCCGAATGGTTCGATCTATATCGGCGACTTCAAGACCACCCTCAATGAGATGGGCGGAGACTTGAAGCGGGGGGTTGGACGCCGGGATCCCACGAAGGAGCGGATCTACATCCGTGCTGACGTGAACACGGAGTACGGGGACTTCCTGGAAGTTATGAACAAGCTCCAGGACAACGGATTCTACAGCGTGGCGCTGGTTGGCGAAGACCAGAACAAAGGCAAAAAGTAGGAGCCTCCATGACTGCAGAACAGTCTCCTCACGTCTACGATCCCCTCTGGGACGCGCCGAAGCGCAAGATGAGCCCGGCGACGATCGTGGCTCTGGTCATCGTGGTGCTGCTCCACATCGGTCTGGTCTTCTGGCTCTGGAAGACCAAGATTGAGGCGAAGCAGGAAACCTTCGACGACCAGGCGGTCCAGGTGACGCTGACGCGTCCCCCGCCGCCACCGCCACCGCCGCCGCCGCCGCCGCCGAGCAACAAGGCGCCGCCGCCGATCCAGCCGAGGCCTCCGGTCGCAACCCCGGATGCTCCGCCTCCGACGGTCGCACCTCTGGTCGCCGTGGAGCATCCGGTGGAGCGCAAGCCCGACCAGCCGGTCGTCGCTACGCCTCCTGCGCCGCCTGCGCCGCACGTGATCAGCCGCCCCACCTGGGAACGGCAACCCAACGGCGACCAGCTCGCTCAGTACTATCCCGACCGCGCGATGCGTCTGGGTAAGAAGGGCAAGGTGGTCATGCAATGCTCCGTCAAGGCCAATGGCACTCTGACGGCGTGTGAAGTGGTCTCGGAAGAACCGGCTGATTTCGGGTTCGGCGACGCCGCGCTCAAAATGCAGCGCTTCTTCAAGATGAAGCCTCAGACCTCCGATGGTCAGGCTGTGGATGGCGGCACGGTTCGTATTCCGATCGTGTTCAACATCGACGGTTGATCAAGGTTCGGACCGCGGGGGCGACCTCGCCGGTTTCGGCCCGGGATGGCAGATCTCGAGAACGCCTCGGTCCTTCACGGGTCCGGGGCGTTTTTCTTGTGGCGAAGTCCTGAGTGTCTGGCGTCGACACCGCTTGATCCCTCGCGCTGCGGCGTCTAGAAGAACCGCTCGCGTTATGCGCCGCCTTAGCTCAGTTGGTTAGAGCGCCAGATTGTGGCTCTGGAGGTCCTCAGTTCGAACCTGAGAGGTGGTACCATTTCTTGAAGCCGCAGGAGCGATCCTGCGGCTTCGTACGTTTCGGGACGCCGCGCATGGGCCAGGAGCTGTGGCCGGCCCCCCTCCGATCACCAGTCCGTGATTTGTCCCCTTCGGCGTTCTGTGGCGCACTCCTCATGAGCGGTGCGCCAGACGCCGCCTATGAGGACAACAGGTCAGGTCATCGGCATGATCAACGCCGTACTCGCCTTTTTCGCATTGCTGCTCGCCAGCCTTGTTCGCGGCTGCCGTCTTTACGGCGGCTCGAGCTATCTCGACCTGAGGTAGGGTGAGGCGTCAGATCAGTTTCTGCGTGAGGCCCAGCAGGGCCTGAAACAGGGGCTTGAACCGCTCTTCCACAGGCGTTGCGGCGTCGCCCGCCAGGGGGATAGCCTCGACCAGCGGGTGGACGCCCGATCGGCTGATCGCGCTGTCGACATAGGGGGGAATCTCGGCCCCCGCGCGCTCCAGAGCCACGAGAATAAAGGACAGCCCCCGGGTCGGCGGCTCGAGCAGATGGCCCGTGCCGAACAGATTGTCGACATGCAGCACGCGGCGGGGGCCGGCGGCCTTCTCCAGCAGGCGCAGGAGGGTGCGGATCTGTCTGGGGCGGGCGAGGCGCGGGGACAGGGCCAGCACGATGAAGGCCCGGCTGTCATGCGTCAGGAACCGGTCCGAGAACACCGGGTGCCCTCGGACGGCGTTCAGGTGGATGGATGCGTAGACCTTCGCAACGGTGAAATAGGCGAGGGCGAACAGCAGCGTCGTGGAGATGTCGACCAGATAGTGCGTGTAGCTCGCCAGATAGACCGTCACGCCGATGAAGCCCGTCTGAAGGGCCACGAACAGTCCATTGATCAGACCGCTATCCACGCGAAGGATGAAGGCGAGGGCGAGGCCAAGCACGGCCAGCGACGACACCAGCGCGGTCGCCCAGGCGGGGATAAGCCGAAGCTGCGTCCCGTGGCGCATGTCATCGACGGCGGTGGCGAGGATCAGGTTGTCATCCATCACCGGCGCCGCCGCTGTGCCCTTCAGCGTGGCAAGGCCGGGCGCCGTGGGGCCAATGATAATGATCTTGTCCTTGAACGGCGCCACTGCCCCTGCATCCCCGCGATCCAGGCGCTCCAGCGCGTCGGAGAAGCTCATCCTGGCATAGCCGCCTTGCTTGTTCCGCCAGTTCAGGATCATGCCCTTCGGGAAGCTGTCCGGGGTGATGGCCGGGCGCTCCCCCGCCGCCGTCAGGGCGCGCAGGGGCAGGGATGGAAAGGCGAAACCGTCGCCGCTCGCCCACGGGTCATAACGCCGGATCGCGCCGTCCGGGTCCACACGCAGCTGATTGAAGCCCAGCTTGTCCCGCGCGCCGGGAAAGGCGGGGGCGAGGACAGCGATAGGTTTCTGCGCCTTCGCGGGATCGGTGATCCTCGCCCCCGCAAAGGCGGTGATGGCGACCTCGCTCCTCGCGTCGTTTGCCGGATCGAGGCGCGAGATCGGAAAGACGAGGTTCGGGGTGTGCGCAGCCACGTCGTTGAAGGTCGCGTCATCCTCGGGGTGCGCCAGATCCGGGTCGCTGAGCATGACGTTCAACGCGACGCTCTTCGCCCCCGCCGCCGACAGTCCCGCCAGCCCCTCGGCGAGGACGCTTCTGGGCCAGGGCCAACGCCCGTATTTCGGCGCGAGGGCGGCGAGGCTCCGTTCGTCGATATCGACGAGAAGAATGCCGGGGTCGGCCTTGGGGCTCGACAGGCGGGCGCGGACGGCGATGTCAAGGGAACTCGCCTTCACCGAAGTGTCCGCAAGGGTCCACACCTGATTGGCGGCGATGGCCACCAACATCGCAGCGGCGAGGGCGAGGTAGAAAGCGATGGGGCGAGGCCGCGCCCCCGCTGCGACGGTCGCCGCCGTGCGCCGGACAAGGCTTCTCACGCGCCCATTGGCGGCGCCTTTGGGGGTGTCAGGGGGAGACGTCGCCATGGCCTTTGCTCCGCTATGGCGCCGAGTGCGCCGACTTCAGCCGCGCCGCGGCGGGGGAGGGAACAGCGGCGACCTCAAGCTCGGGAGACGCCGCCGCCACCAGTTGCTCGATCCGTTGCGCCGGGGCGGGATGGGTGGCGAACAGGAGGGACGCATCCCCCTGATCGGACGTCACCCGGCTGAGTTTCTGCATCACGCTGATGAGGGCGGAGCTGTCATACCCCGCCCGCGCGGCCAGCACGGCGCCGTCGCGATCGGCTTCGAACTCCGCCGACTTGTCGAGGCCGCGGGCGATCAGCTTCGCGCCGAGATCCGCGACGAGCTTCGACGTCTTCGAGGCGTCCTTGCCGGTGATCCGCCCTTCCGCCAGCGCCACCAGCTTCTGCTGGCGGATCACCTTCCACTGATGCTTGCGGTTCACGTGGGCGATCTCGTGGCCCAGCACGGCGGCGAGTTCGTCCTCGGTGTCGAGGAGGGCGTAGAGCCCCCGCGTGACCACGACGATCCCGCCGGGAAAGGCCATGGCGTTGATGCTCGGACTGTCGATCACCGCAAACCGCCAAGCGACGTCGCGCCGCTCCGCCTGATCAGCGACCCGACGGCCCACCAGATTGACGTAGCGCTGCACGGTCGAATTTTTCCAGGGCGGGGCGGCGCCGAGGACCGGGGCGGCGATGTCCTCGCCCGACCGCGCCTCCTCTTCGGGACTTTCCTTCTGGGTGAAGCTTGAGAGGCCATTGAGCAGCCCGCCCAGTCCGCTGGAGCGGGTGTCGCCGCCGCCGGGAAGGGACTGGGCCGACACGGCTGAGGCGGCGAGTGCGAAGGCTGCGCAAAGGACGGCTGAGCGGGGGGACAGGCGCATCATTGCGACGCCCCTTCCTTTGGTGCGGCGGTATAGGCGAGGGCGCGGGTGGTGAGGTGAGCTGCGCGGGCGTAGCGCTCGGCGTCGTCCTGCGACACGGCCAGCGAACTCAGCGCTGCGACGGCGGCGGGGCTGGGCGTTCCCCGGGTCAGGTCGGCGCCATTGTCGAGACCGCGACCGCCGCTGGTGCTGACGACGTTGCCCTGACCGGAGCGTCCGCTGGTCAGGGATGCGATCTCACGGCCGGAATTGGCGCTCGCCAGAGACAGGGCCGACAGCTTAACCCAGCCGTTCGCGCCGCCGACCGACACCCTCGCCCAGAAGCCGCGCCGGTCGAGGATCTGAGCGGCGGCGCCCGCCTTCGCATTGCCCGTCGCAGAGGCGCTTGTCGACGGCGCGGACAGGAGGCTGACGGGAATGCGCAGCTTCGCCGTTTCCGCTGACGCCGGCGCAACGGCGATCATCAAGGCCAGGAGCGCGACGCCTGACACCGCCCGCAACCGCATTTTCTGCATTCCAAGTCCCATCCGGTGTCTGCGTCCTCAAGACGCCGATACGGCCAATTTGAGTTGCGTTAACCTATATGTATGACGCGGTGAAAACCACTCGCGACTTCGCCGGGCGGGCGCCGGGGCGCTCCTGCGCCCCTCTCAGGGGAAACGGGCGTTGCGTTGCGGCAACGCCGACGCAGAGTTGATGCGGGGCCAACGGCGGGCGGCGCTCTATTGATCACGTTCACAATGTCCAACCAACTCTCAGTAAAAATACAGAATTACGTCACCCGAACGCCTTTTGTGCGAGGTTCGCCTCGACGTGTAAAACATGATTTTACCGCGTTTCGCGCCTCCGGGGACAAGATTGATGTTGCAGTGCAGCGCATGTGGGGGGACGATGCTCCACCGCCCTTGGGGCGAGGCGAAAGTGGCGTTGCGTCATGTCCGATATTGTTCTGACCGTTCCAGTCGGTTCTGCAGAAGAAGATCGCCTGTTCGGTCGCTTCCTCGACCGGTTTCTCGAGACCGCCGTTTCCGATCCCGTAATTGAAAGCCAGGACGCGCCGTTCCTGATGGTGCGCTCCGACCCGTCCCTCGGCGGGACGGTCAAGGTCGTGATCTTTCAGGAGTCCGGGGCGGCCGACGCCTTTTCCCGCGGCTGGACGCAGACGCGGGCCAGCCTGTGCGGCGAGGGCGGCGAGGGCTAATGTCCCCCCCCTTCGCTTGAGTCCTTAGCGACTTGAGCGCCGCACAGATCCGGATCGAGACGCAAAGTTCATGGAGACCCTGACCGTCGATGTGTTGGTGGTAGGCGCGGGGGCGATCGGCCTCGCGGTCGGCGTCCGGCTGGCGAAAGCCGGCGTCTCGGTGGGTCTTGCAGGTCCGGACCCGTCGACCAGCGCCTCCCGCGTCGCCGCGGGCATGATCGCGCCTCTGACCGAGACCTGGACCGATCCTGTCACCTCCGGCGCCCTTGACCTCTTCACCGCGGCCGCGGCGCTCTGGCCGGCGTTCGCAGAGGAAACCGGAGTCCGCTTCCGCCGCACCGGGGCCCTG
>CAIUZX010000332.1 GCA_903903715.1 uncultured Caulobacterales bacterium | reverse complement strand
GAGCCCCTGTTCGGCACCGAAAAGGCCCTGAAGCGCTCGGGCATCAAGATCGAGGACATCGATCTCTATGAGGTCAACGAAGCCTTCGCCCCGGTGCCGCTGGCATGGCTTCAGCACATCGGCGCCGATCCCGAGCGGATCAACGTCAACGGCGGCGCGATCGCGCTGGGCCACCCCCTCGGCGGTTCGGGCGCCAAGCTCATGACCACCCTCGTCTACGCCCTGAAGACCCAGAACAAGCGCTATGGCCTGCAGACTATGTGCGAAGGCGGCGGCCTGACCAACGTCACCATCATCGAGCGGCTCTGAGCCCTCGCCCCTGACAATCCCTTCCAACCAAGAAAGAGACTGAACTTATGAAACTCGGACCCGATATCGCCGCCGTCATCACCGGCGGCGCCTCCGGCCTCGGCGAAGCCACCGCCCGCGCGCTGGCTGAGCAGGGCGTCAAGGTCGCCATCTTCGACATGAACGAGGAAAAGGGCGAAGCGGTCGCCAAGGCCATCGGCGGCGTCTTCTGCAAGGTCAATGTGACCTCCGACGCGGACGTCGACGCCGGCTTCGCCAAGGCCCGCGCGGCCCACGGCCAGGAGCGGATCCTCGTCAACTGCGCCGGCACCGGCAACGCCGCCAAGACCGCCAGCCGGGACAAGCAGACGGGCGAGCCCAAGCACTTCCCCCTCGACGCCTTCAACCTAATCATCCAGATCAACCTCGTCGGCACCTTCCGCTGCATCGCCAAGTCCGCAGCGGGCATGCTGACCCTGGAGCCGACCGAAGACGGCGACCGCGGCGCCATCGTCAACACCGCCTCCGTGGCGGCGGAAGACGGCCAGATGGGCCAGGCGGCTTACTCTGCATCCAAGGGCGGCGTGGTCGGCATGACCCTGCCCATCGCCCGCGACCTCGCCTCCGAAGCGATCCGCGTCAACACCATCCTGCCGGGCCTGTTCAACACCCCGCTGATGAACGGCGCCCCGCAGCAGGTGAAGGACGCCCTGGCGGCCTCCGTGCCGTTCCCCCGTCGCCTGGGCAACCCTGAGGAATATGCGAACCTCGCCCTGACGATGATCCAGAACAGCTACTTCAACGGCGAAGACGTCCGCCTCGACGGCGCCATCCGCATGGCGCCCCGCTAGTGACCAGCGCGCTCGGAGATGGTTTGGCGCAAGCCCTCACCGCTCTGGGCGCGCGCCTCTTTCCCGGCCACGGGTCGGTGCATGATCTCAGAAGGCTCTCCGGCGGCGCAAGCCAGGAGACCTTCGCCTTTTCCTACGAGACCGGGGCGGGCCTCCACCCCCTCATCCTGCGCCGCAAGCCGCATGAGCGCGTGTCGGCGCTGGCCGCTGGGCTCGAGACCGAAGCCGAACTCTTAAAGCTCACCGCCGCCGCAGGCGCCCGCGTGCCCGCCGTGTTCCATGTCCTGACTGCGGGCGACGGCTGCGGCGTGGGCTTCATCATGGACCGTCTCGAAGGCGAGACGATCCCCCGCAAGATCCTGCGGGACGAACGATTTTCCGCGGCGAGAGCTGTCCTCGCCAGCGACTGCGGGGAGGCTCTGGCCCTGATCCACAGCGTGGCCAGGGACCACCTGCCCAGCGCGCTGCGCCCGGCGCCGGGGTCGGTGCGGGTCGGGGAGCTGAAAACCGCCTACGACACGATCGGGCGCCCCAACGGCGTCTATGCGCTGGCCCTGCGCTGGCTGGCCGACCACCTACCCCCAGATCCGCCGCAGCTCTCTCTGGTCCACGGGGACTTCCGGCACGGCAATCTGATGATCGACGAGAACGGCCTCGCCGGCGTCCTGGACTGGGAGCTAGCCCATCTCGGCGATCCGATGGAGGACCTCGCCTGGCTGTGCGTTCCCTCCTGGCGCTTTGGCGAGATCGAG
>CAIUZX010000331.1 GCA_903903715.1 uncultured Caulobacterales bacterium | reverse complement strand
GACATGGAGCGACGAAACCTTACGCGACCGGGAGGAGGATACCGTTGGTCGCGCTTAGGTTAAGTCACCGGGGCGAGGGTGGGCAAGTCCTCGTTCGCGCGCCCGACCCTGCACGCCGGTATCGCCTTCAACATGTCGCTCAGCCGATACCGGTTGAGAGCGTCCAGATAGGCGGCTGCGGCGTCGGCGATGGCGTCGGCCAGTCCGCCCTGCGCCTCGAAGGCGTCTGACGCCTGCGAAAATCCAGGCTCGGTCACACGGACGATCTCCCCCAGGGCGATATCCTCCGGCGCGCGGGCGAGCACCAGTCCGCCGATCCGGCCTCTGACCGAACGCACAAGACCCGCCCTCGCCAGGGTCGGCGTGATCTTCATCACGTGGTTTTCCGGCGCGTCGCAATCGGCCGCAAGGATGCGGATCGCCACCCGCTCGCCCGGGGTCTGCGCCAGTCGGATCATGATCCGGAGCGCGAAGTCGGTGTGTCTGGTCAGCCTCATTCGTGAAGTCTGCGGACGCCGTGCGGGCCCCGCCTTGCGCCGGATCAATGTCGCGGTGGCGAGAAGATCAAAGAAGCGGCGCCCTCGCCACAGACTTGCCCGCCAAAAGGGCGAGGCCGATGGCCGGGGCGACCGCGAGGCTGGCCAGCCAGAACGGCGCCTCGATGTTCACGCTCGCGAAGGCGAGGCCCGAGCACAGGGGGCCGATGAAGCGCGCCAGCGCCCCCATGGCGTTGTTGAGCCCCAGGGCCTGCCCCTGCCGCTCCGAGTCCGTGACCCGCGAGATCAGCGCCCCGACATTGGGAAACGCGACCGACTGGCCAAAGGCCATGAGCGCCATGAACGCGGTCGTGGAGACGAGGCCCCAGCTGAACGGCAGCAGGAGCTGGGCGAGGACGGTCAGCCCCATCCCCACCGCCAGCATGCGCGCCTCGCCATAGTGCTTCGACAGGCGCCCCGTCACGAACCACTGGGCCAGGGCGTTCGTGATCCCGACCACGCCGAAAATGAGGCCGATTTCCCGAGGCCCCCAGTTGAACCGGGCCTTTCCCCAGAAGCCGAAGACGGACTCGATCCCCGTGAAGGCGAAACCGGACGCGAGGGTCAGGATGAGCAGGGGGCCGGCTGTGGGATGCCGGATCGCCTTGTCGAACAGGGCGAACCGGCCGAGTTGGCGCACGCCCTGACGACGGGCCCGGCTTTCCCTGACGAGCAGCACGACTCCCAGCGCCGACAGGCCCCCAAGGGTCGCGGCGACCAGGAACGGCAGGCGAAACCCTTCAGGTCCAAGCTCAGGGTGCGCCAGAAGGCCGGAGAGGCTTGGCCCGACGATGAAGCCGATATTGAAGGCGACGCCGAGCCGCGCCAGCTTGCCCGCGCGCTCGTGAGCTGGCGTGACGTCGGCGATATAGCCCTGCACCACCGATCCGTTGCCGGCGAACATGCCGCCGAACAGCCGGATCACGAACGCGGCCCAGATGTTGGGCGCAAAGGCCATCAGTCCGTAGCAGAGGCAGTTGCAGGTCAGCGTCGAGATCAGCACGGGCTTGCGGCCGATCCGGTCGGACAGCCGCCCCCAGAAGGGTTCTCCCACGAAACCGCCCATCGCATAGGCGGAGAACACAAGGCTGATCTGCCACGGCTCCGCGTGGAACGACCGGGCGTAGAAGGGCAGGAGCGGAATCACCATGCCGAAGCCGAGCAGGTTCATGAAGACCACGAACAACAGTGTCGGCAGCGCAGCCTGGGAGGCCGTCTCCGTTTCAGCGGGAGCAGGGCGAAGCGTCATCGCGGTCAAATAGGCTTAAAGACCCTTCCCCGGCAATGGCGCGGCGCTGGAGAGAGTGGTCAAAAGCGCTGCGATCGGCGACACTCGGCGCATGAGTCTGATCAGCCCCATCACTCTGGATCGTTCCGCCCCTCCGCTCTCGGGCCCGGTCGATCATCCGGAACGCGCCTATCTTGAGCTTCTCGCGGATGTGCTCGCAAACGGGACCGTGCGGGATGACCGCACTGGCACCGGGATTGTCGGCGTGTTCGGTCGGCAGATCCGCTTTGATCTCCGCCGGGGGTTCCCCCTGCTGACCACCAAGCGGGTGCACTTCAAGTCCATCGCCATTGAGCTTTTGTGGTTCCTGCGGGGCGACACCAATGTGCGCTGGCTGCAGGACCACGGTGTGACCATCTGGGACGAGTGGGCGGACAAAAATGGCGAACTCGGTCCCGTGTACGGTCGCCAGTGGCGGTCCTGGGCGGCGGCGGACGGTCGCGTGGTCGACCAGATCTCGCGCCTGGTCGAGGGTCTGAAGACCAATCCCAACGGCCGACGGCACATCGTCAGCGCCTGGAACCCGGCGGATGTCGACGACATGGCCCTGCCGCCCTGTCACTGCCTGTTCCAGTTCTATGTGTCCGAGGGGCGCTTGAGCTGCCAGCTCTACCAGCGGTCGGCGGACCTCTTCCTCGGCGTGCCGTTCAATATCGCCAGCTACGCGCTTCTGACCCACATGCTGGCGCAGGCGGCGGGGCTGGAGGTCGGGGACTTCGTCCACACCTTCGGCGACGCGCACATCTATCTCAACCACATCGATCAGGTCCGCACCCAGCTTGGCCGTACGCCGCGGGACTTCCCGACCCTGACCTTGACGCCGCGGGACAGCCTGTTCGACTACGCCTACGAAGATATCGCCGTGACGGGCTACGACCCGCATCCCGTCATCAAGGCGCCGGTGGCGGTTTGAGCGAGCCGAGCGCCAAGGATTTGCAGGCGCTCGCCGAGATGCGACTGCAGGACGCCGTCGTCCTTTTGGACCACAAGCGATACAGCGCCGCCTATTATCTCGCCGGATATTCGGTGGAGTGCGGGCTGAAAGCCGTGATTGCTTTATCCTTCCGCGCGCAAGTCATCCCCGACAGAAAGTTCGTAAACAGCATTTACAGCCATAGACTTGATGACTTGCTGAGACCTGCGGGACTGACGTCCAAATTGGCTGAGCGAATTCAAGCTTCGGATGCGTTCGGTTCGAACTGGGCAATTGTTTCACAATGGTCGGAACAGGCGCGCTATGATACCTTCGACCCCTTCATGGCTAGGGAATTGGTTGAAGCGGTATCGCACAAAGAGACTGGAGTTCTCCCGTGGTTGAAGACGCACTGGTAGCCGAAGACCTCGACGCGGCCTCTCGGCTGGTCGACCTTCTGGACGCCCAAGGTCTGACCGTTCGCGGGGCCATGTGGCTTTATGAGTCCGACAATGAGCGCTGGCGCTTCAAGGTCTGCTTTCAGGAGGCGCGTGAAAACGTGATGTCCTTCTATCGGGACATGGCGCGCATCGTGAACGCCCATTCAGATGTCGACGTTTTGCCTCTGGATCGGGTGAGCGTCGTCTCGTTCGACACATCGATTTTTTCCAAGCTCATAGGGACGATCAACCTCGTGGGCAAGTCCCGCGTGCGCATGACCCACAGTCGGATCAACGGCGTCTATATGGAAGACGCCATGATCTATCGATTGGAAGCATGAGCCTCTCCATTCCCATGAGCCTCGTTGTCGCCCGCGCGCGCAATGGCGTGATCGGCAAGGACGGTCAGTTGCCCTGGCGGCTGAAGTCGGACCTCGCCCACTTCAAGGCGACCACGCTGGGCAAGCCTGTGATCATGGGTCGCAAGACCTGGGACAGCCTGCCGAAAAAGCCCCTGCCCGGGCGCATGAATGTCGTGCT
>CAIUZX010000330.1 GCA_903903715.1 uncultured Caulobacterales bacterium | reverse complement strand
ATCCGCGCTTCGTCGACCACCTCCAACCGCTGGCGGAAGCCGCCGCAGGACGGCTTACCCTGATCTGCGCCGACGCGCTGAAAGTCGATGAGCAGGCGCTGATCGACACCCACGCCCCCGGTCTGCCCGGCCAGATCATCGCCAATCTGCCCTACAATGTCGGTACGGCCCTCCTCATCAAGTGGCTGACGGGCGCATTTCAGCCCGCGGCCATGCACCTGATGTTCCAGAAGGAGGTGGCGATGCGCATCGCCGCCCCTGTGAATGACGAGGCGTATGGCCGCCTGTCGGTGCTGGCCCAGGCCGTAACGAGCGCCAGGGTCGCAATGACCCTCCCCGCCAAGGCCTTCACCCCGCCGCCCAAGGTCGAGTCCGCCGTCGTCTCCCTCTCTCCCTTGCCGAACCGCCCCCCGGCGGAGCTGCTGCAGGCGCTGCAGCAGGTCACCGCCGCCGCGTTTGGGCAGAGGCGCAAGAAGCTCCGCTCCAGCCTCAAGGCCGTGGGCGGTGAAGATTTATGTGTCCGCGCAGGCGTCGACGCCGATGCGCGGGCGGAGACGGTCGAGGTGTCGGGCTTCCTCTCATTGGCGAAGGCCCTGTCTCTATGAGCTCCATTCATATCGTCGGCGGCGGTCCCGCGGGTCTCGCCGCGGCGGAGGTCCTGAGCCTCGCCGATCATGCGGTGACGGTGCACGACCACAAGCCGAGCCTTGCCCGCAAGTTCCTGATGGCGGGGCGCGGCGGGCTGAACCTGACCCACGCAGAGCCCTGGGACCTGTTCAAGATGCGCTATGCGGAGTCGGCGGACTGGCTCGCCCCCGCCCTCGACGCCTTTGACTCGGGCGCCATGATCGCCTGGACGGAGGGCCTTGGTCAGCCGACCTTCACGGCCAAGGGCGGACGGGTGTTTCCGAAGACGATGAAGGCCTCTCCCCTGCTGCGGGCCTGGCTGGCGCGGCTGACGGCGCAGGGGGTTACCTTCCGTCTGAACAACCGCTGGACGGGCTGGACGGAAGACGGCGCGGCGCGCTTCGTGGACGCGTCCGGCGCGGAAATCATTGAGCGACCTGACGCCCTGATCCTCGCCACAGGCGGCGCAAGCTGGCCAAGGCTGGGCTCCGACGGCGCGGCCCTTGAGATATTGAGTGCGCAGGGGCTCACCGCCACGCCGTTCCACCCCGCCAATTCCGGCGTGACCATCCCCTGGAGCCCGCAGGTCCTCGAACGCCATGAGGGGGAGCCGCTGAAGGGCCTCGCCGTCACGGTGGGACGCACCCGCCTGCGGGGCGATGTGGTGATCACGCGCTACGGGCTGGAAGGCTCGGTGATCTACGCCCTCGGCCCCGCCCTGCGCGAGGCGCTGGCGAAGGCGGGCGAGGCGGCGCTGTGGCTCGATCTTCGCCCCGACGAGAACGATGTGGCGCTCTCTGAGCGGATCAAGGCGACGCCGTCGCACCAGTCCCTGGCGAACCGGCTGCGCAAGGCGCTCAGCCTCTCCCCCGCCGCCCTGTCCATCCTGCGGGAAGCCGGCGCGCCGCCTACGGAGCCGCTTGCGCTGGCCAAGCGCGTCAAGGGCGTGCGGCTGCCGGTCACGGGTCTGCAACCCCTCGCCAGGGCGATCTCGTCCGCGGGCGGCGTCCGGCGGGAGGCGCTCGATGCGCACTTCATGTGGACGGACCGTCCCGGCGTGTTTCTCGCGGGCGAGATGCTGGACTGGGAGGCCCCGACGGGCGGCTATCTCCTGCAGGCGTCCATCGCCACGGGCCGGGCTGCGGCGTTAGGCTGCGTCGACTGGCTGAACGAAGCCTAACTCTCCTCCCCCGAGAGACTGCGATTGGCCTTGTCCAGCTCCTCGGCGTAGCGACGGCTGGCGTAGGCCTCGGTCAGCAAGCCGACGACCCGTCCCTCCTCGCCCGTCTCGATGACGCAGAGCGTCTCGGCTTCGGCCCGATCGAACGTCGACATCGCCGCCTTCACATCCAGTTCCGGCGTCAGGGTGCTGTGCCGCCAGCGGGCGAGCGTGCGCACAAGACGCGTGGCGGCGTCGGCGTTCAGCTCCGGCGCGTGGGCCTCGGCGGTGGGAACGAGCCCGCCATAACGTCCGTCCTTGTCGGTCAGGATCACCATATGGCGCGAGCCCAGGGGATACGCTTTGCGGAACTCCGCGACCGTTGAGTCCGCGTCCAGCGTGGCGGGATCGCGGCGCATCAACCGCCCGACCGTCAGGCTCCGCATCCAGCCGATGTCCGCCGCCGAGCGGATCGTCTCCCCGCGCAGGTGCAGTCGCCAAGTGGAGAAGGAATAGCCGAACGCCTCCCGCACCGTCAGGCTGGTGGCCACGCAGGCGGCGAGCACGGCGCCTGTCAGGCTGTAGTCTCCGGTCGTCTCGAGGACGAGAAAGGACATGGTCAGCGGACCGCCGACCACGGCGACGGCGAAGACGCCCATCCCGGTCAGCGCACACGCGGTCGGGTCAACGGAGAGGTTGGGCAAAAAGCCCGTGGCGGCGAGACCGTAGAGCTTGCCCAGCAAGGCGCCGATGAACAGCGAGGCGAAGAAGAGACCGCCGCGGAAGCCCGCGCCCAGAGACACCAGCGCTGCGGAGAGCTTGAGGACGATCAGGAAGATCAGGCGACGCGGTCCCATATCCTGCATCAAATCAAGCTTCATCGCCCCGTGCCCTGCGGCGAGGGCCTGCGGCGTGACGAGGGCGAGCGCACCCACGAACAGCCCGCCCGCCATTGGCCGCGACCAGACCGGCAGGCGGCTCTGGTCAAACGCTCGCTCGATCAGCGCGACGGCGCGCATGGTCGCGATGCCGAGACCGCAGGCGATCACGCCGAGGATCATCAGGACGAGATAATGCACCGGCTGGACGTTGCCCACCGTCGGCGCGTGGATCGAATAGGGTGCGCCGATCAGAGCTGCGGAGGTCAGGAAACCCGCCAAAGACGCCGCCATCACCGCCGCCACGTTGGACAGGGAATAGACCCCGATGATCAGCTCGAAGGCGTAGAACGCGCCCGTCAAAGGCGCGCCGAAGGCTGCGGAAATGGCGCCCGCCGCGCCGCAGCCGACGAGGATCCGAAGGTCGCTGCGCCGCAGGTTCAGGACCGTCCCGATGCGAGAGGCTAGGCCAGAGCCGATCTGGGTGTAGCCCGCCTCCAGTCCGACAGAAGCGCCAAAGCCGTTGGACAAAAGCGTCTCTACGGTCACCAGCGCGCTTTCCCGCAACGACATCCGCCCGCCGCGCAGGGCGTTGGCCTCGACCGGATCGGCGGTGGCGCGAAGGCCGACACGTCTTCGCCACAGCTGGATGAGGCCAAGGATCGCGCCGCCCGCGACGGGCGCGGCGAGCGCTCGCCAGGGCGCGATGTGGTCGCTGGCGGACAGCCGGACATCGATCGGGATGCCGAAAAAGGTCGCGTGCATGAGCTGGGCTATGCCCGCGATCAGCGTCACCAGCGTCCCGGCCGCCACGCCCACAAGGGCGCCGAGCAAGGCCAGCGCCACATTGCTCCCGCGCACGAGCGCGCGCACCTGCGCCGCGAACTGAAGGGGTCGCGCCACCGCGCTCATGCCCGCGCACCTTGCGCCAGACGCCGCTGGAGAGCCTGGTAACTCATCCGGTGCGCGGCGCAGGGGCCGAGGCGAACGAGGGCTTCCGCATGGGCCGGAACGCCATAGCCCTTGTGCACGGCGAAGCCATAGCCCGGGTGGACCGTATCGAGGGCGATCATCGCCTCATCCCGCGCGGTCTTGGCGAGGATGGAGGCGGCGGCGATGGAGGCGCTGAGGCCGTCGCCGCCCACCACCGGCTGGACCGGCAAGCCAAGATCAAAGGCGATATTCCCGTCGATCAAAGCGAAGGCGGGCGGGATCGACAGCGTATCCACCGCCCGCCGCATGGCCCGCCCCGTCGCGCCGACGATGTTCAGCTCGGCGATCTCGGCGACGCTGGCGAAGGCGATGGCGTAAGCTGCGGCGGCTGCGCGGATCTCGACGGCCAGCCGCGCCCGCGCTGCGGCGGTGAGGCGCTTGGAATCGTCGAGGCCATCTGGCACGCGAGCGGGATCAAGGATCACGGCGGCGGCGCAGACGGGTCCCGCCCACGGCCCGCGTCCGGCCTCGTCCACGCCGCATACAGGCGAAGGCCGAGCGGCTTCCAGCGTCAGGTCGGGACCGGGTCTAGCGGCGCGGCGGGTCATGCCTGACCCATCCGCCGCACCTCCTCCCAGCGGAAGCAGTGCGTCCCGTGATCATTCACGAGCCCGGTTGCCTGCATGAAGGCGTACACGATCACCGGACCGCAAAAGCGAAAACCCCGCGCTTTCAGGGCCTTGGACATATCTTCGGAGGCTTCGGTCTGGGTGGGCGCGGGTTCGCCGGGGGCCAGAGTGTTCTGGATGGGCCGTCCGTCCACGAAACTCCAGATAAACGGCGAAAACCCCTCGCCCTTTTCCTCCATAGCGAGATAGGCCTGGGCGGAGCTGATGGCCGACACGATCTTGGCGCGACTGCGCACGATGCCCGCATCCGCCAGCAGTCTTGCGATATCGGCTTGGTCATAGCGGGCGACGCGCTCGGGGTCGAAATCGTGGAAGGCGGCGCGAAAGGCCTCGCGCTTGCGCAGGATGGTGATCCACGAAAGCCCCGCCTGAAACCCGTCCAGGATCAGTTTCTCCCAGAGGGCGCGGCTGTCCCACTCGGGCACGCCCCACTCATGATCGTGATAGGCGCAGTACAGGGGGTCGTGGCCGGGCCAGGCGCAGCGGGTCTGAGTCTCCATAGCCCTCAGTCTATAGCGCAGGACTTGGGCTCGGCGCGACGCCAAAGCACGTGGTAGGGTCAGGGCCATGAGACAAATTCTGATCGCCCTGATTGTCCTCGTGAGCGCGCCCGGCGCCGCCTGGGCCTCCGACGTGTTCGCCGGCTGGCGCTATGTCACCGAAGCGGTGGGGGCCAGGGACGCGGACGCCATCGCCTATATCGTCCAGTCGGACGCGCGGACGACGCTCTACACGGCGTCAGGCCCGGACTATCGCCCCAAGGTTCTTGCCGCGTCCGCGCCCAATGACGGCGTGCCGATTGAGGCCGTGTCGATCAGCGGGGACGGGCGCTGGATCGCCTATGGGCGCGGCGGGGTCGGCGATGCGGCGGGTCGGGGCGAGATCTCGGCCAGAGGCGCCTGGGTCGTCGGTGCAAGCGCGGTCCCCTGTCGGCTGGGCGAAGGCGCTCGCCCCACCCTATCGCCCCGCGGCGATCAGGT
>CAIUZX010000329.1 GCA_903903715.1 uncultured Caulobacterales bacterium | reverse complement strand
GGTGTGAAAGTGGCGCTGGCGTACAGCCACGCCGAAAATACCGCCGATTGTCCGGCCAGGTCGCCGATCATCGCACTCTCCAGTGCCTGACTGGCGGCGCAGCTCGTTAGACCTCCAGAACTTGAGATCAACAGCGCTGAGGTTGCGCCGGTCGGCAGACCGCTTTTCACAAGGCTCGCAACCGACGCGCCGCCGGCGCACCAGACCTGCCATCGATCCGCAGTGAAGGTCGTCTGGTTTGCCGGGCACGGGATCGACTGGCCTCGCTGCCAGATCCCGAACCGACCGTTGATCAGGCGATTGCGGAACAGGCCGCCGCTCGCTGGCGCAAGGCCGATCCAGTCAGTTTCGCTTCGAACCAACACACCCTGCTCATCCCGGACGTAGAGCCCTTGTCCGGTGATGGGCGGCGCAAAGCTCCACGCTCCCGCATCATACCTCGCCAGAGCGCCGCCATTGCCGCTCCAGTCTGGGCCAGTGGGGCTTGGGGGCAATAGCCATATGCGCCCATCCGACGGGGCCGCTGGCTGCTGGGTGACCGACCGGCTTTCGACGGCGGTCTGGACGAGCCCGTCGAGGCGCGTGATCATGGCATTGAGCGTGACGTGCTTCTGCGCCTGACCAGCGGCGAGATAGGGCAGTCCAAGACGTGAGGAATTCGTGTCCGACATATGGTGGGTCTCCCGGTCGCAAGTTGTGAACTTGCGACCGAGTTTCCCTCAACTTTGCGCAGGGTGGATAAGCTGCGCCTTCAGCGTGAACGATCAGTGCGCGCCGGCATGGCTGGCGGCGCGGATGTAGCCGGTCTTGACCGCAAGCTCCGCCTGGGCTTCCTCGTATTCCTTGATCAGCCTGGCGATGAACTCGCCGGCAGGCGGCGCGCTGTGGATAGCGCCGATACCCTGCCCGCAGCCCCAAATGTCCCGCCAGGCTTTTGCGTCCTGATTGCCGCCAGACCCGAAGTTCATCTTCGACGGATCGCTCTCCGGCAGATTGGCCGGATCGAGGCCCGCCTTGACGATGGATGGCGCGAGATAGTTGCCGTGCACCCCGGTGAACAGATTGGAATAGACGATGTCGTCGGCGGTGCTGTCGACTATCATCTGCTTATAGCCGTCAACGGCCCTCGCCTCCTCCGTCGCGATGAAGGCAGAGCCGATATAGGCGAGGTCCGCGCCCATAGCCTGCGCGCCGAGGATCGCCTTCCCGTTGGCGATGGAGCCCGACAGGGCGATGGGGCCGTCAAACCATTCCCGGATTTCCTGAATGAGGGCGAATGGCGACAACAGCCCAGCGTGCCCGCCGGCGCCCGCGGCCACGGGAATCAGGCCGTCTGCGCCCTTCTCCACCGCCTTGTGGGCGAAGGCGTTGGTGATCACATCGTGCATGACGATACCGCCATAGGAATGGATCGCCTGGTTCACTTCAACCCGCGCGCCGAGCGAGGTGATGATGACCGGGACCTTGTATTTCACGCAAAGCTCGAGATCCTCCTCAAGCCGGTTGTTCGTCCTGTGGACGATCTGGTTGACCGCGAACGGCGCTGACGGCGTGTCGGGATGCGCCAGGTCCCAGGCGGCCAGCTCCTCGGTGATCTGATGAAGCCACTCTTCAAGCAGGGACACAGGACGTGCATTCAGTGACGGGAACGACCCCACGACCCCCGCCTTGCACTGCGCGATCACAAGCTCGGGGCCGGAAATGATGAACAGCGGCGATCCGATCACCGGCAAGCGCAGTCGATCACGCAGAATAGGCGGTAGCGCCATGGGGAGGTCCTCTCAAGACTTGAGCTCTCTGGTCGGCACAAGCGTCCCGACCGTTCGCCGAAATAGGCGTCGGGCAGACATTACGTGGAGAAATCAGGCGCGCAAGTTCACGTGACGGAAGGTCACCCGCTTGACGTCCCAAGCCGCCGCGGCGCAAGTCGAAGGCGCTATGACACGGATCAGGAGGATCGGTTGACCGCGCACGCGCAGCCTCTCACATCAGGCTTTCCGGCGAACACCCGGCAAGAGTGGATGAGCCTCGTCGAGACGGTTCTGAAGGGCCAGCCCTTCGACAAGCGTCTCGTGCGAACCACCGCAGATGGCGTCGCGATCCAGCCCCTCGAGACGGCGGAAACCTCCGCGAAAGCTAGCGGCCCGCTTTTCGGGGAAAGGGACGCCGATCGCCCGTGGGATCTGCGGTGTGAGATCACTCATCCCGACCCCAGGACGGCGAACCGCCAGATCCTGCAGGATCTGGAAGGGGGCGCAGCCTCGGTTCTGCTCAAGCTTGACCCCACCGGCGAGACCGGGATCGCCGTCGGTGGCGCGGCCGACCTCGCCCCCGCCCTCGACGGTGTGTTCCTGGAACTCGCCCCCGTGGCGCTGGATGCAGGCTTTCTCGGACCAATGGCTGCCGACTGGCTGGGCGAGCTCGGCAAGCGCGCGCCGAATGCGCCGCTGGCGTTCCATATGGACCCCTTGTCCGCGTTCGCCGCGACGGGCGCCTCCGCCGGGGCGATAGACAGCCAGATCGCCCTCGCCGCCGAGACGGGCGCGCGCTGGGCGGTTCCCTACGCCAAGGCCACATTTTTCCTTGCTTCTGGCCGAGTTGTGCATGAGGCGGGCGGATCGGAAGGCCAGGAGATCGCCTTCGCGCTCAGCGCCGCGCTCGCCTACGCCAAGGCCCTCGTCGCGGCGGGCCTGTCGATGCCTGACGCGTTCGGTCGCGTCGTGCTGGGGCTCGCGGCGGAAGAGACCTATTTCACCAGCCTTGCGAAACTGCGCGCGGCGCGGCGCCTCTGGAGCCAGATGACCCGCGCCTGCGGCGTGGACCTGGCCGCAAGAATTGAGGCGAGGTCCTCCCGACGGATGCTGTCGACGCTGGATCCGTGGGTGAACCTTCTTCGACTGTCCGCGGCCGGTTTCGCCGCATCCGTCGGCGGCGCGGACGTCGTCATCCTCGCCCCCTTCACCGAGCCGATGGGTCACCCCTCGGAGCTCGCCCGTCGACAGGCGCGCAACACCCAGCTCGTCCTGATGGAGGAAGCCCAGCTTGGCCGGGTGTCCGACCCTGCCGCCGGGGCCTACAGCCTGGAAACACTGACAGATGGCGTCGCCCGCAAGGCCTGGACCATCTTCCAGGAGATCGAAGCTCGCGGCGGCGTGGCGAAGGCGCTCGAACTGGGGGCGATCCAGTCCGACGTGGCGAAGGTTCGCGCCCGGCGGGACAAGGACCTGTCGACCCGACGTCAGGGCATGATCGGGGTCAACGAGTTCCCGTTGCTGACCGACTCGCCGGTGGACTTGGAACACGTCACGCCGTCGGACTTCGCCAAGGCGTCGCCCTCTATCCCATCGACCGGTCCGGACAGCCGGTGTGAGCCTTTGGCGCCGTGGCGCGCGGCGGAGGCGTACGAACATCTTCGCGACCGGGCGCGCGGGTTGTCCTTCCCGCTCGTGGCCATTGTCGCCACGCTGGGTTCAATCCGGGACTACGCCACGCGTGCGGGCTTCATCGACAATGCTCTGGCGGCGGGCGGCATCGCGACCAAGCGCGTCCCGGTCGCCGACGTCCGCGGGGATCAGGCGCGTCTGGTCGTTCTCTGCGGCGCGGACGCGGTCTATGAGACCGAAGGCGTTGCGGCAGTGACCTCGCTCAAGGCTGCTGGCGCGGGCCGGATCCTGATTGCAGGACGTCCGGCCAACCTGGATACATTGATTGCGGCGGGCGCGAGCGGCGCCCTTTATCTCGGCGGCGACCTGGTGTCCCTGCTGGGCGACTGTCTGGAGGCCTTCGCATGACCCATCCCTTCACGACCTCCACCTGGGATAAGATGACGGCGTTCAGCGGTCGTGTGGCGAAGGAAGCCGACGTAACAGCCGGCCTCGCCGTCTACGCCCTCAGTGACACCCAGAACGGGCAGGCCATGGACCTCGTCCTGCCTCAGCCAGTGATCTGGTACGACGAGGACGATGAATTCGGCGCGTTGATCGTGCAGGCGGAGTCGCACGAGACCGATGAAGGCGAGACGCTGGAAGTGCTGGGCCTGTTGCTGCCCAACGGCGAAACGGTCGTCGCCTTCCGGGACGATGTGGACGAAGTTGACGCCACGGACCCGTTCTGGGTCGCCCTTGTCGAAGCCTTTGATCCTGAGGGAGACGACGCGTGAGCACCGCCTTTCCCGACTTCACCAAGATCGCACTGGACGATGCGTCGGTCATTGCACCCACAGCGTCACTCTCGGATGCGACCTGGGACACGCCTGAAGGTCTGGCGATCAAGGGCGTCTACAGCGCCGCCGACCGGGACGGGATCGATTTTGCGGACACCTATCCGGGCCTCGCGCCGTTCGTTCGCGGCCCCTACCCCACCATGTACGCGACCAATCCGTGGACAATCCGCCAGTATGCTGGCTTCTCGACGGCGGAGGACTCCAACGCCTTCTATCGACGCAATCTCGCGGCGGGTCAGATGGGCCTGTCCGTCGCCTTCGATCTGGCCACCCATCGCGGCTATGACAGCGACCACCCGCGGGTGACAGGGGACGTCGGCATGGCCGGCGTCGCGATCGACTCGATTCTCGACATGCGCACCCTCTTTTCCGGCATTCCGCTCGATCGGATGAGCGTGTCGATGACGATGAACGGGGCCGTCCTCCCGATTCTCGCCCTCTACATTGTCGCGGCTGAAGAACAGGGTGTGACGCCGGACAAACTTTCAGGAACGATCCAGAACGACATCCTGAAGGAGTTCATGGTCCGCAACACCTACATCTATCCGCCCGCCCCCTCGATGCGAATTATCTCCGACATCTTCGCCTACACGTCGAAGAACATGCCGAAATTCAACTCGATCTCCATTTCCGGCTACCACATGCAGGAAGCCGGAGCGACGGCGGATCTGGAACTCGCCTACACCATCGCCGACGGGATCGAATATGTCCGCGCCGGCCTCGCGGCGGGCATGAGCGTCGACCGGTTCGCGCCTCGCCTCAGCTTCTTCTGGGCCATCGGCATGAACTACTTCATGG
>CAIUZX010000328.1 GCA_903903715.1 uncultured Caulobacterales bacterium | reverse complement strand
AGCAGAGATACCCCTCCCGCTTGGCGCGGGCGAGGGCGGCCTCGATGGTGCGGCCCAGCACGAACTGCTCGCCCATCATCCGCATCGCGGCGGCGACGGCCTGGCGGATCACCGGCTCGCCCATGCGGCCTGCGAGTCTTAGAATAAAGCCCGACGGGTCGCGGCGGGCGCCGTCTTCCACGTCGACAAGTTTGCCCGTCAGCATCAGGCCCCAGGTGGAGGCGTTGACAAACAGGCTCTCCGAATGACCGAAATGCGAGGCCCAGTCCGCCGAGCCGATCTTCTCGGCGATCAGGCGGTCGCGGGTCTCCGAGTCCGGCGTGCGCAACAGCGCCTCCGCCAGACACATCAAGGCGAGGCCTTCCTTTGTGCTGAGGGAAAATTCCTGCAGGAAGCTCTCGACAACGCCCTGCCGCGTTCCAGCGGCTCTGGCCCCTCGCACCAGATTGGCCGCCTCCGCGCCCACCGCCCCGCGCCCAGCAGCGTCGAGGGGCGTTCTCGCCAGGAGCTGCGCGATCGCCTCCGCCTCGGGCCTCGATTTCAGCGCATCCAGTGCATCCCAGTCTTCCAGTGCGGTGTCGTGGGAGGAAAAGCTGTTCGGGCTCATGCGGTCCGTGGGGGAAAGCGACGCCGGATGCGTCGGATTATGGTCAAGTCCTTACCAGTCCCGTTCCGAATCGGGGAGAGTTTTGTCCTGCCTGCTATGGGCCTGAGGGGCTGGACGCACCGCCCCATAAACCCTAAGTCGACCCCATGCCTGAATTGCCTGAGGTTGAGACCGTCAAGCGGGGCCTTGCGCCGCATCTGGTCGGTGCGCGCCTGACCCGTGTCGTCGCCAACCGTCCGGATCTCCGCTTTCCCCTGCCGGAGCGCTTTGTCGCGCGTTTGACCGGCGCCCGTATCGACTCGCTGGAGCGGCGGGCGAAGTACCTTTTGGCCGGCCTCGACACCGGAGAAACGCTGGTGGCGCACCTTGGCATGACCGGGCGGTTCCTGGTGGGCGCGGGCCAGCCGGGGGCGTTCCACTTCGCTTCGGGCGCTGACCCCAAGCACACCCACCTTGTCTTCCAGACCTCGGACGGGACGGAGATCGCCTATAACGACGCCCGCCGGTTCGGCTATGTCGATCTGATCGAGACGAAGGCGATGGCGCGCCATCCGTGGTTTGCGGGGCTGGGCCCTGAGCCGCTGGGAGAAGCCTTCACACCCCAACACCTCGTCGAGGCCTTTCGGGGGCGGAGCCAGGCGGTCAAGACGGTGCTGCTCGATCAGAAGATCGTCGCCGGGCTTGGCAACATCTATGTCTGCGAGGTCCTGTTCCGTTCCGGCGTCGATCCGAGGACCCCGGCGGGGGAGATCAGCCGGGCGAAGCTGACGCGCATCGTAACGGTCGTGCGCGAAGTGCTGACCGAGGCGATCGCCGCGGGGGGCTCCACCTTACGCGACTTTCGAGACGCGGACGGAGCGCTCGGCTACTTCCAGCACAGCTTCCGGATCTATGGGCGGGAGGACGATCCGTGCCTCAAGCCCGGCTGCCGCGGCGTGGTGCGGCGGATCACGCAAGGGGGCCGCTCGACCTTCTTCT
>CAIUZX010000327.1 GCA_903903715.1 uncultured Caulobacterales bacterium | reverse complement strand
CAGGGCCGAACTGTGCCCGTCCGGATAGAGGTGCAGACCGCCCGCCGCAGAGAGGTAGGCCTCCCGCGCCAGGGGGGAGCAGCCGAGGACGTTCTCGTTCGACGAAAGCTTGATCGGTTCGGCGATGCCCTCGGCCGTGGATTTGCCGCCGACGTACGGGGCGATATCCAGAAGGCCCGCCTTGGGGGCGGGGCGGCGACGCGCTTCGGTCATGAGACGAGGTCCAGGTTAGAGGGAAAAGGGCAAAGGGGCGTGACCGATCACACCCTTCAGACGTCCGGGAACGGCTGACAGGCGCGGGTCTTCCGCCTGCACATATCCCGCAAGGACTAGGAGCTTCAACCCGCCAGTCTCCTGCAGCATCTCGCCGATGAGACCCGCCTCCTGCAATGCGGACTGGATGCGCGCGACGGGGGCGGCGGCGTCGGTGACGAAATAGGTCTCGTCCGCCCCCGTGGGGCCGGTTTCGACGGCGGCGACGGCGAAGGCCGACCGCGGGGACGGGCTCTCCGTTTCGGGCAAACTGGCGAACACCTTCAGTTCCGGTTCGGCCAGCAGGCGCAGCCACCAGGCGTTGTCCGGCTGCAGCGCGATCACGGCGACTCCCTGTGGTGGGCGGGCGGCGGCGAGGGCGGTCTCCGGCGTCTCCATCGGCATCAGACGTGCGGCGATTCCGAACCGCGCGCGGGCGGCGGCGAGGGTTTGTGCAGGGATCCGTCCGCCCCAGACCGCGACGGGAGGCCACCCGCAACGCCTGCGACGCTCGCCTTCGATCTCGCGCCAGATCCGCGCCATCAGGCCTGTGGAGACCATCGCCTCCGCCGCAGCGTCGCGTAAAGAGAGGGTCTCGTCAGCGGGGGAGGCCGCAGGCGTGTGGGCGGCTGAGATGAGGGCCCGCAACGGCGCCGCCAGGGCTTTGGGGTCGAAGTCCGTCATCTTACGCCTAGTA
Source organism: uncultured Caulobacterales bacterium (assembly GCA_903903715.1). Taxonomy (GTDB): domain Bacteria; phylum Pseudomonadota; class Alphaproteobacteria; order Caulobacterales; family Caulobacteraceae; genus CAIMFV01. Next base: position 1,568 of record CAIUZX010000327.1, on the reverse strand, counting down.
CAGTCGAGGGGCGGGGCCGAGCCGAATCGGCCCAAGTCGCGTGACGCCATCCTCGAAGCTGAGGGGCGCTGACGTGCGCGCCTCCTTCGGGAAGACGAAGGCGAGGGGAAGTTCGCCTGAAGGCCTGCCGTCCTCCCCGAAGGTCAGGACCCCGCGGTCACAGACGATGGCGAGGTCGGCGCTGGGCGCTGCGGTGGGGTCGAACTCCACACGCCCGCCCGCCTTCGCCCAGGCGCGCCCGGACGACGTCCAGTCAGAGCCCTTCCAGGCGCTGAACTTCGTCATGCGCAGGGCGAACGCGCCGCTCAAGCGGTGTGAGCGGGCGAGGACGGTGAGGATCGTGCCGGGGGCGAGGCTGACCCCGTCAAAGCGTAGCAGCGCCTCGGCGGCTGTCCGGTCCGCCGATGGACGGGTGTAGAGCTCAAGCCTTGCGGTATCCGACAGGCTAAACGGTCGTGCGCCCGCCGCGGGATGGAATTTGAGATTCACCCCTTCGATGGCGATGCGGGGCGTCGGGGCGTCAAAGCCAGAAAGGCTCGCCCGGATCGCGTCGCCCGCGACCTCGACATCTCCGCCCTCGGGACGGGTCACGGTAAGGCCGCCTCCATCCACAACCACCCAATGCCCAAGGTCATAGAGCAACGCCCCGGCCGTCAGGTCACGCACGATCACGCCCCAGCCCGAAGGCGCCTTGATCCGAGCCTTGTCCAGCTTCGCCTCCAGCCGGTAGGGCCAGCCGCTGAAGCTGAGGCCCGACAGCTCGACGGCATAGCCTTCGCGTCTCAGCGCGTCGGCGCGGCGGTGCAGTTCGGAGTCAAAGGCTGATCTCGCCCAGAGCCAGTAGAGGGAGGCCAAAACCAGGGCGACTCCGAGCGCGATATAGGGCGCGAGCAGCCACCACCGTCGAGGCGCCTTGCCGTGAGCGTCTGTGTCGGACATTGGGAGAGGGCTTTTCCTGAAGTCTGAGGGGGCGGAGTTGGACGGTACACGGACGGATGCGACGCATTGGGTGTTCGGCTACGGTTCGCTGATGTGGCGGCCGGGTTTTAACTATGTAACGCGGAGAGCCGCCGTGCTCCATGGGCGTCGTCGCGCCTTCTGCATCTATTCGGTCCATCACCGGGGCACCTATGAACGGCCAGGGCTGGTCCTCGGCCTGATCGGCGGCGGGGCGGTGCGCGGGATGGCTTATGAAGTGTCCGGCGCTGTCTGGCCCGAGGTCTACGCCTACCTCATGGAACGAGAGCAGCCGACTGAAACGTATATCGAGCAGCGCGTGCGGGTGCGGCTGGATGATGGCCGGAAGGTCGAGGCCCTAACCTTCCTCTCAGACCGCTCTCACCCGCAATGGGCGGGGGATCTTAGCCTCGACGCCCAGGCGGCGCTGATTGCGGGCGCGACGGGGCTGTCAGGGCGCAACGCCGACTATCTTCGAGACCTTGTCGAACACCTGCACGAAGCAGGGGCGCGGGATCGGGTTATGGAAGCCCTTCTCGCGCGCGTGGAGCGGCTCGACGCTAACGGCTAGTTTACGCGACCGCCCAGCTGTGGCGGCCGATCAGGCCCAT
>CAIUZX010000326.1 GCA_903903715.1 uncultured Caulobacterales bacterium | reverse complement strand
CAGGTGCTGGGACAGGCGCAGATGCAGCGCCTGCGCCCCGATGTCGGCGATCAAGGCGAACAGGGCGGACACCTGCAGCGGCTTCGACAGATGACCGGTCATCCCCGCTGCGTGGTGGCTGGCGATCTGGTGGCGCATGGCGTCGGCGGTCATGGCGTAGATCGGAGTGGGTGCGGCCTGTTGCTCGAGCTCCCACTCGCGAATGGCCCGGGTGGCGCTCAGCCCATCCATCACCGGCATCTGCACGTCCATGAGAACAAGGTCGAATTTCCGGTTGCGAAAGGTTTCGAGCGCCTCGAGACCGTTCTCGACATAGTGGCATTCGGCTGGAGCGTGGCGGAAGACGCTTTCGAGGATCCGACGATTGGACAGATTGTCCTCGGCGATCAGCACCGAAATGGGTCCGATGGATGCGAGCTGGGCAGTCGCCGGCGTGCGGACGGTCGGCTGCGCCTTCGGCGCGGCGGCGCTCACTCGGGTCAGCGGCAGGGTCAGTGTGAACCGCGCGCCATCGCCTTTGCGGCTTTCGAACTGGATATCCCCGCCCATGCGGCGGGCGAGGTCGCGGGCGATCGCCAGGCCAAGGCCGGTGCCGCCAAACTGGCGGGTTTTGTCGTTATCGATCTGGGAGAAGGGCTCGAACAACTGGCCGTGGTTCCTTGGATCGATGCCGACCCCCGTGTCGCGGACCATTATGGAAACGCCGCCTTCGAAGGCGCTCGCCAGGACGGTGACGGATCCGAATGAGGTGAACTTGACGGCGTTGGAGACCAGATTCTGTACGATCTGACGGATGCGTACCCGGTCGCCGTGGTAGACCCCCGTCACAGCGTCAACCGTCACCTCGAGCCGCACGCCCTTTTCCTCGGCGATGGCGCCGAACACATGGCATGCGCTCTGAATGGTGTCCGCGAGATCGAAATCGCTATTGGAGATCTCGATGCGGCCGGCCTCGATCTTCGAGAAGTCCAAAAGGTCGTCCAGAATCGACAGCAGGGCCTCTCCGGACGACTGGATGACCGACAGGCGTTCACGCTGGTCGTCCGCCATCGGCTCGAGCGCCATGGCCTGAGCCATGCCGAGGACCCCATTCAGAGGCGTGCGGATTTCATGGCTCATATTGGCCAGGAACTGGCTTTTTGACTTGGTGGCGGCTTCGGCGTCGCTCTTGGAGCTCAACAGGTCTTCATAGGTGCGGGCGTTTCCGCGGGCGAGGCCGAGCGCATTGCCGACAAAGGCGATCCCAAGGCCCATCAGCAGCCAGCGCCCGGGGCCCTGATCGAGAGCGGCGAGATTGAGCAGGAGCGCGACCACCATCGGCGGCGCCGTGTAGAACGCCATGTGCTTGTCGAGGCTGTGCTGCGCGGCGATGATCATCAAGGTCGCCGTGCTGACCAACAGGCCGACGCCGATCGCCAAATAGCCGTGGGATGGCGTGAGAAAACACGGGATCGCCGCAACCAGGGACAGAACCGCCGCGATCGCGATCAAGCCGTTCTTGTGGCGTCTGACGTCCCGGGGGCTCCACTGCGCGACCGTGGTTTTCGCGCTTCGCCACCAATAGATGATTCCAAGTTCGCCCAACCCATAGACCGTGATCCAGACGACGGCCGCGGGCCAGTCCCAGATGTTCAGCCAGATCGTGACGCCTGCGACCGCAGCCACGCTGACCAGTCGGTCCACCAGGCGCTGGCGGTAGGTGCGCTCGACATAGCCTTGAAGGTTTTCACGTTCAATATTGACGTACATGCCGTCGCCTTGGAAACACCAAGTTGTGACAGTGACATCGCAGTCTTGAATTTACGTAAAGACGATCCAAAACTGGAACGTAGACGCCGCGTCTCAGCTGATCTTTTCGACCGATTTTCCGACTGGCGCCAGGGCCAGCCAGGCCAGCTGGACGTCCTTGAACGCGAAGGGCAGGCCGATAATCGTGATCGCCTCAAAGAAGGCGATCATCAGGTGGCTGAGCGCAATGTGCCACCCCCCCAGAACGATCCAGACGATGTTCATGAAGAGGCCCACAGGGCCGGTGCCCGCATCTTCGACGCCTGTATGCTCACGCCGGTCCACGATCCGCTTGCCGAAGGGAAAGTAGGCGAAACCGGCGATGCGCCACGCCGCCTGCGCCCAGGGCAGGCCGACGACAGTGAGCGCCAGGAGGCAGCCCGAGAGGAACCACAGCGTGCCAGAGATGAAACCGCCGCAGATGAACCACAGGATGTTGAGGATCAGGGTCATTTCGCCGTTCCGGATCTTGCTGACGCCCCAGCGGCCTCAGCCTTCACGGCCTTGAGGATATCATCCTCCAGAAATCCGCCAATCATCTTGTCGCCGACGATGAATCCGGGGGTTCCGTCCACGCCTACGGCGTGCGCCAGGTCGCGATTGTCATCCAGTGCCTTCTTGATCTCGGCCGAGGCCATGTCCGCGTGCGCACGATCCACATCCACGCCCTTGTCCTTCAGGACCCGGTCGATGGCGGCTTCGTCCAGCGCCTTTTCGGCCATCAGGCCGAGGTGCACCGGCAGGTACTTGCCCTGTTTCGCCGCCGCCAGCGCCGCAGCCGCGGCGGTCCGGGAGATCGGCGTGAGGATCGGAAATTCCTTGAAAACCAGGCGGATATTGGGATGCTTGGCGACCAACTCCGGAATCTGCGGCGCGGCGGCCTTGCAGTAGCTGCAGCGGTAGTCGAAGAACTCGACCACCGTGATCGGGCCGGAACCGAGGCTCGGATCGCCCGCCTTCTGAATCAGTTCGGCCTTGTGCTCGCCGATGGACTTCTGCGCCCGGAGCGATTCCTCCGCCTGACGTTTGGCCTCCAGCGACTCCATCGCCTGCTGGATCACCTCGGGATGGGCGATCAGATAGGCCTTCACCTTGGCGCCGAACGCGTCGTCGCCTTTCCGCGCCTCAGCACAGCCGGCGGCGCTGGCCACCGAGAGGGAGAGGGCTGCGATGAGCAGGGGACGGACGGTGGCGGAGATGCGCATCGAGGATCGGTCCTGAGAAGGGCGCGCCGACGGGCGTCGACAGGGAGACAACATAGGGCGGCGGTCGCCGTGCGAGAAGGGGTCAGCCTTGCGGGCCGGCGAGGGCGCGCAGATCGTCCTTCGAAGGATTGGCGACCAGAACGATGTCCGTCGCCCGACGCCAGGATGGCGTGTCCTTTGTCAAAAGCTGGCGGGCGCGCAGGGCGAAGATCCGCGCCTGCGCCATGTCGCCGAGCGCAAAGCGTTCCTCTGCGGAGGCCAGACGCGCCGAGCCGCCTTCGCCCTTCGCGTCATAGGCCTGGGCCATCAGGCGCCACGCAAAGGCGTTGTCCTTCTCGAAAGCTAGCGCCTTCTGCAGTTCGCCGATCGCCTCGTCCGACCGTTTGACGTCGCCCTGCGCGATGATCGCCTGGGCGAGATTAATGAGCAGCAGGGGTGCATCCGGCTTCAGCTCGACGGACTTGCGGTGGGCGTCCTCGGCCAGCTTGGACTTGCCGATCTCGAAATAGGCCTGGCCCTTCAACTCGTAGAGATAGGGATTGTTCGGATAGTCGACGAGCAGGCTGTCGATCGCCTTGATCGCCCGGTCGGTCTCGAGCGCCTTGTAATAGGCGATGGCGCGGGCGTAGCGGGCGGGGAAGGACTTGTCCTTCTCGGAATACTTGATGAAGGACTGCTGCGGCGGGTTCATGAAGGCGAAAAGCTTGGCCTTCATCACCTCGTGCCGCGCGAGAGCGTCCGCGCTGTCGACCGCTGAATAGTGAGGTTGTTCCTCCGCCCGTCGTCGCAGAAGCTCGATCCGGTCGCCGCTGACCGGGTGGCTCTGGAAGAACTTGAACCGCCGCGCTTCGGAGAAGACCTCTTCGTAGCGGAAGTTCTCGAAGAACTCGACGATGCCCCGTGACGATTTGCCCGACCGCTCCAGATAGGTGATCGCCGCCTGGTCCGCCGCCGCCTCCTGCGCGCGTGAGAAGGTGAGGGCGTTGATGACGCCGAAATACTGGGACGATCCGATCAGCGCGATGCCCGCGTCCGGCGCCCCGGCCGCCGCGGCCAGAATGCCGAGGCCCAGCGTGATCAGGAACGGCTGCATGGCCGCGCGGTTCATGTCGCCGGACCTGGCGCTGTGTCCGCCCGCAGCGTGGCCGGTTTCGTGGGCGATGACGCCTTCGAGCTGGTTCGGATTGGCCGTCTCGACGATCAGGCCGGTATTGATGAAGATCGACTGGCCGTTGACCGTGAAGGCGTTCAGATCCTTGTCGCCCACGAGGATGAGGGTCGTGTCCTTAGGGACGAGACCTGCAGCCCGCAGGATCGGATCGGCGTCGACGTGCAACGTCTCCTCGATCTCGGTGTCGCGGATGAGATTGATCCCGCCTTCCTGCGCGCTTGCAACGCAGGGCGCGAGGGCGAGGTTGAGCGCAAGGGCGGCGAGAGCTGCGCCGCGCAGAGGGGCGGAGCGGACGCGCGGCGGCCTGAGTTTATGCGGAGAAAGGGTCATCGGGTCGTCGCTCCTTAGATCTGCCCGCCCAGTCCCGCCCGACGGTTGGTCGGACGGGATAACCCCACATAATGTTTAGCGTCTGATTAGCCGCGACGCCACCATCCTCGTTTCGGTTGGGTCGGAGGCGCGGCGATTTCCGCCGGATCCGGCTCCACCGGCGCAGGCGGAGGCGTCTCGGCGACGATCTCAACCGGAGCCGGGGCGTGTTCCACAGGCGCGGGCGCCGCCTCAACCACGGCAGTCTCTTCCGCCGGGGCCGCATCAGCGACCGCTTCAGGCGCAGGCGCAGGCTTTTGCTTGGCGCGAGAGGCCCGCACGCGCTTGGGCTTTTCGGGCGGCGCCTCGACGACGGGCGCCGGTTCAGGGGCGACCGCCTCGGCTTCGACTTCAACTTCAATCGGCGCGGGCGCGTCGATAACCGCTTCGGCCTCGACCTCAGCCACGTCGGCTGCTGCATCCATCTGCGCCTCGGCGCCGCCGAATCCGCCGCCACGTCCGCGACGCGGACGCCGCTTGCGGGTGCGGCCTTCGTCTCCAGCATTGGGGCCGGGATGCGTGAGGGATGGCAGGTCCGACACTTCCGCAGGCGCGATCACGCGCAGTGGGTCGTAAGCTGCCTCCGCGGCCACAGCCGCAACCGGCTCCACAGGGCGCGGCGGCGGGCGGCCGGAGCCGTGACGCCAGGCGTAAACTTCGTCGCCGATCTTGCGGCCGTCTTCGCCAGAGCCGCGCCAGGCGTAGACGTCCCGACGCTCGTCGTCCCGAAAGCCGCGACCGCCGCGACGGCCGCGCCGACGACGCCGGCGGCCCTTTTCGCTGTCGCCGCGCTCATCGGCGCGAACCGCGCCCTGACCGTCTTCGACCTCGCCGTCCTCGTCATCGCCTTCGCCGTCAGCCTCGCTGTCGCCGGCTTCGAGACCAGGACCGCGCTCGGACATCTCGTCGCGCCGACCGCCGCGCCGACGCCTGCGCCGCCGCTTGCCGCGTCCGTCGCCTTCAGCGTCGCCGCGGGGGGCGGAATCGCGGGGCTGTGAGGCGTCACGCGCCTGCACGCCGTCGTCGCCATCGTCTTCGTCTACGTCCTCGTCTTCGCTCTCGTCGAAGGCTTCATCGAATTCGACTTCCGGCTCCGGCGCCTCAACCCGCGCGGTGCGGGCCGGCTCCGGCAGACGCTCGCGCGTCTCTTCACGGGTGATCCTTGCGATCACATGGTCAGCAGCGCCCAGCAGCGGGTCAATCTCGATGGTGACGTAGAGATCCTGGGAGGTTTCGAGCCGCGCGAGATAGGCGCGCTTTTCGTTGAGCACATAGAGCGCCACCGCGGTCGGCAGGCGTAAGAGGACGGACCCCGCGCCGCCGCGCACAGCCTCCATCTCCACCGCGCGCAGGGCCCCAAGGGCGCTGCTTTCGACAGAACGGACCCGTCCGGTGCCCTGGCAGTGTTCGCAGACGTGCGTGCTGCCTTCCAGAACCCCTGAGCGGCGGCGCTGACGGGAGATCTCCATCAGGCCGAAGCTGGAGATCTTGCCCATCTGGATCCGCGCACGGTCGTCCTTCAGGCAGTCCTTCATCTTCTTTTCGACGGCGCGATTGTTCTTCGCCTCGTCCATGTCGATGAAGTCGATGACGATGAGGCCCGCGAGATCGCGCAGGCGCATCTGCCGCGCCGCCTCCTCAGCCGCCTCCATGTTGGTCTTGAGCGCGGTCGCCTCGATGTTGCGCTCGCGCGTCGCCTTGCCGGAGTTGACGTCGATCGCCACCAGAGCCTCGGTCTGGTTGATGACGATATAGCCGCCGGACTTCAGCGACACATTGGGGGAGTGGAGCTGCGCGAGCTGGTCCTCGACCTTGTGGCGCACGAACAGCGGCGTCGGCTCCTTGTGCTGGAGGATCTTCTTGGCCTGGGAGGGCATGATCATCCGCATGAAGTCGCGGGCTTCGCGATAGCCGGCCTCGCCTTCCACCTGGATGCTGTCGATGTCCTTGTCGAACATGTCCCTAAGGGCGCGTTTGACGAGGTCCTCCTCCTCATAGATGAGCGCGGGCGCCATCGACTGGAGGGTGAGCTCGCGGATGCTTTCCCAGAGCCGCAGCAGGTACTCGTAGTCGCGCTTGATCTCGGCCTTGGTGCGGGCGGCGCCCGCGGTGCGCACGATCAGGCCCATGCCCTGCGGCACGTCCAGCGACGTGGTCGCGGCCTTGAGACGTTTGCGGTCGGCGGCGTTGGTGATCTTGCGGCTGATGCCGCCGCCCCGCGCCGTGTTGGGCATGAGCACGCAGTAGCGGCCCGCCAGCGACAGATAGGTCGTCAGCGCCGCGCCCTTGTTGCCGCGCTCTTCCTTCACGACCTGGATCAGCATCACCTGGCGACGCTTGATCACTTCCTGGATTTTGTAGCGGCGCATCAGCCGGCGGCGGCGACGCTCCAGCTCTTCTTCCATGACGTCGTCATCGTCGTCGGCGCCTGCAGATTCGGTTTCTTCGACCTCGCCGTCGTTTTCATCGGAAGCGGGGGCGCTGCGGCCGCGGCGGCGGGGCTGCGGCTCGTCGTCTTCCTCAGCCTCTTCACGGAGCAGGGCTTCGCGGTCGGCGACGGGGATCTGGTAGTAGTCGGGGTGGATTTCGTTGAAGGCCAGGAACCCGTGACGGTTCCCGCCATACTCCACGAACGCCGCCTGCAGGCTGGGTTCGACCCGGGTTACCTTGGCGAGATAGATGTTTCCGCGAAGCTGTTTGCGTGACTGGCTTTCGAAATCAAGTTCTTCAATCCGGTGTCCGTCCACCACGACGACACGGGTTTCCTCCGCGTGCGTCGCGTCGATCAACATAGTCTTGGTCATCAAATCGGTCCTTGAGGCGCGCGCCCGGCGTCTTGCCGGGGGGCCAAGTTTGAGCGGTCGCGCGCGCAGGCTGGCCTCGGCGCGGCGAAGGCCACGCGGTAGGGGAGCGAGCAGGGGCGCAGGCGAACCAGGCCATGGGGTTGTTTCCTTGACGCGCATGTGCGCGAAGCGGAGGGTGAGGCGCCGATCGGTCTGATCCGTTCGGAACCTATGGTGCGCAGGCGGTCCTCCGCATCCTAAGGGCGGGCCGGGCGACTGCACGGTGGCGACATTGCAACAGCGCGGACAAAAAGAAAAGCGTCCGTCGTCGCTCCTTCGACTGAAAGTGATCTTGCCTTCGATAAGCTTAAGGCTTTTTTACCCCTACCTGTGGGACATCCGTGGTCTGAGGACCCTGAAGCCGTCCTGGAAACGAAGCCGCCGCCGTGATGCACGACACGCCTTTGCCGGAGCCGACACCAGACCGCCGTCGTCGCGGCGCGTCGAACCGCGCGCGGTTCGCATTGCTGGCGATGGTGCTGACGGCTGTGGGCGGGGCGGCGGCGATGGCGGGCGCCTCCAGCTATGCGCAGGGCCCCGGAGAAGTCGTTCGCGTGCGCACGGGCGGCGGCCCGGACGAGACACGTCTCGTGATCGAGCTCGACCGCGCGGTCGCCGGCCGAATGATCACCGACATGTCGCCCCAGGCTCAGATCGTCGTGGCGCTGCCCGGCGTGCGGGCGGGGGAAGAGATGCACGGGGGCGGTCAGGGGCTGATCCGCAGTTGGAAGATCGAATCCGCTGCGGGCGCCGCCCGTCTAGATGTCGCGCTCACCGCGCCCGGGGTGGTGAAGCGCCGCTTCCTGCTGCCGCCGGACGACGGCGTCACGGTCTATCGCTATGTCGTTGATTTCGCCCCGGCCTCGGGCCACGCCCCGGCTGCGCCCCAGCCGGCCCGCGCCGCGGCGACGCCTCCGCCGCCTGTCGCGAAGCCCGCGCAGCCTCAGACCGCTCTCGCCGTCCAGCGACCGGCCACGAACGTCACGCGGGTCGTCGTGATCGACCCCGGCCACGGCGGAAAGGATCCCGGCGCGACGACCGAGGGGGCGGCCGAGAAGGATCTCGCCCTCGAAGCCGCCCGTGAACTGCGCGCCGCCCTGTTGCGCACCGGCCACTATCAGGTGGTGATGACGCGGGACACCGACCAGTTCATCCCGCTGGAGCAGCGCATGCAGATCGCCCGACGCGAGCATGCGGACCTGTTCATCTCCCTCCACGCCAACGCCATCTCAGATCCCAACCTGCATGGCGCCACCGTCTACACCCTGTCGGAAAAGGGCGTGGACCGAGTGGCCCGCAAGGTGTTCGCAGGCAATGGCGACTGGTTCATAAATGTTGACCAGCCGACACGTGATGTTTCAGTCAATCGTATACTCCTCGACCTTACGCAGAGAGAGACGACCAACCAGTCGACCAAGTTCGCGAATGTTCTGCTGGACCGGATGAACGGCCGCGTGGACCTGCTTCGCCGCAGTCATCGCGATGCGAACTTTATGGTTCTGCTTGCGCCGGACGTGCCGGCTGTGTTGCTCGAGATGGGCTTCATCACCAATCCCACCGACCAGGACCGCCTGTCGTCGGCGGATCAGCGCAAGGTGCTGGCCTCGGCGATCACCGAAGCCATCGATAATTACTTCACGCACGTCTCCCGCCTCGCGGCGCGCTGACCGATCAAGGCTTGACGTTCGTCGCCTGAACACGGATTCCTCTCGTTAACGGATCATGGGATCGACCGCTTGGCGGATCCCCGGGTGCGGACGTGGAGGGGCTGCGTTGAAGTCTGCTGGACGATGGGTGGCGATCGCGGGCGTAGCCTGCCTCAGCCTGATCGCCTTGGCCGGGTTCGTGCTCACGGTGTATGCCGCGTGGCTGTTCCACGACCTGCCGGACGCGGCGCAGTTGGCGGACTATCGTCCGCCGACGTCCACCCGCGTCTACGCCTGGGACGGCACGCTGATCGGCGAGATCGGCAAGGAGCGGCGGATCTTCGCCCCCTACGATCAGATCCCACCCTTGCTTGTCCGCACCTTCCTCGCCGCCGAGGACCGCAAGTTCTTCGAACACGGCGGCATTGACGTGGCGGGCCTCGGCCGCGCCGTCACCCGCGACGCCTTCAACGTCCTGCGTGGGCGCAAACTGCAGGGCGGCTCGACCATCACCCAGCAGGTGGCCAAGAACGTCCTTTTGACCGGCGAGCACAGCTTCGGCCGCAAGATCAAGGAAGCGATCCTCGCCCGCCGGATCGAGGAGACCTTGCCCAAGAGCCGGATCCTCGAGCTCTATCTGAACGAGATCTGGCTCGGTTACCGCTCGTTCGGCGTCGGCGCCGCCGCGTTCAACTATTTCGGCAAGTCGATGAACGAGCTCAGCTTGTCGGAGATGGCCTATTTGGCCAGTCTGCCGAAAGGGCCTTCCAACTACGATCCCGTCAAGCACCGGACCGAGGCCCTGCGTCGCCGCAACTGGGTCTTGGCGCAGATGGCCGAAGAGGGCTTCGTCACCCGCGCCCAGGCCGAAGAGGCCATGCGCGACGACCTGCACGTGCAGCTCAAGCCCGAGCGGACCCACTACCGCGACGCCGACTACTTCATGGAGGAGGTGCGCCAGCGCGCCGCCGCCGCGGTCGGCAAGAAGGCGGAGGAGGGCGGGCTCTATATGCGCACCACCCTCGATTCGAAGATGCAGACCCTCGCCCGCGTCTCTCTGATGAAGGGGCTCGAGGCCTATGACCGCCGCCACGGCTGGCGGGGGCCCATCGAGCACGTCGACATCAAGGACGGCTGGGAAAAGGAGGCGGTCTCCAAGACCCCGGCGGCGGAGCGCCGCACCTGGCGCACCGCGGTCATCGACAAGATCTCCGGCGGCGTCGCTCACCTGAGACTGCCTCAGGGCGGATCGGGGGAGCTTGAGCCTGCCGACCTCGCCTGGGCCAAGGCGGGCAAGGGCCTGAACGCAGGAGATCTCGTCTTCGTCGAGGCGACGGCGGGCGGGCGTTACAGCCTGAAGCAGGTGCCTCAGGTCAACGGGGCGCTGGTGGCGCTGGAGCCGCGCACGGGCCGGGTCCTCGCCCTGGTCGGCGGCTACAGCTTCTCCCTCTCCAAGTTCAATCGGGCTACACAGGCCGAACGGCAGCCGGGGTCGTCGTTCAAGCCGTTCGTCTACGCCGCAGCCCTGGAGAACGGGTTCACCCCCGCCTCGATCGTGCTGGACGCGCCGGTCAGCTTCGCTGGCGCCAACGGCCAGGTCTGGTCGCCGGAAAACTACGGCCACGAAAGCGGCGGCCCCTCCATCTTCCGCAACGGCCTCGTCTATTCGCGCAACCAGATGACGGTCCGCATCGCCGACCGGGTCGGGATGCGCAGGATCCGCGACCTCGCTATCCGGGCGGGGGTGGTGGACGACCTGCAGCCGGTGCTGGCCATGGCGTTGGGCGCCGGAGAGACGACGCCTTTCCGCATCACCGCTGCGTACGCCGCCTTCGCCAATGGTGGGCGCCGGATCGAGCCGCACCTGATCGAGATGGTGCAGGACCGGCAAGGCCAGTCGATCTGGCAGGTGGAGAAGCGCGAGTGCCCCCGGTGCAGCCAGCCCTTCGACGGGGATGAGTCTCCGCGCCTGACCCCAGCGGGGGTGCCGGTGATGGATCCGGTCACCGCCTACCAGATCACGCTGATGCTCGAGGGGGTCACCACCAACGGAACGGCGGCTGCGGTGTCGAGTCTAGGACGCCACATCGCAGGCAAGACCGGCACGACCAACGATTATCGCTCGGCCTGGTTCGTGGGCTATACGCCCAGCCTCGTGGTGGGCGTCTTTGTCGGCTACGACGACAACCGTGGCCTGGGAGAAGGCGAGACGGGCGCGCACGCGGCTGTCCCGATCTTCATCGACTTCATGAAGGATGCGCTGGCGTCGACGCCGGACGAGGACTTCAAGCCGCCGAAGACCGCCAAGCTGATGAGCATCCGCGGGCATGTCGAGGCCTTCGCGCCTGGGACGGAGCCGCGTCCCGCCGCGCCGGTGGCCGTGTCCGCGCCGGGCGGGCTCGATCTTGCGCCCACGCCGTCGCCGTCCGTCGCGGCGCATCCCTTGATGACCCTCGACCCGCCGGCGGCCAAGCCCGCAGCGCCCCACTGAGCCTTGAGCCTTTAGCGCCATTGCCAATCGGGGCGGCTGGGCTTAAGTCCCGCCCCCTGTGCGCGTTTTGCATTAACCGGAGCATTTCCCATGAGAGCGGATGTCGAGGCCCTGGCGGCTGACATCGAGCAGTCGATCGCGCTGCTCAGGAGGCGTCTTTGACTGGGAGCCTGCCTTACGACGCCTGGATGAACTGAACGCGCGGGTCGAGGACCCGACCCTGTGGGACCGCCCCGACGACGCCCAGGCGGTGATGCGGGACCGCACCAAGCTTGCGTCTGCGGTCGAAGCGGTGCGGATGCTGGAGCGTGAGCGCGCCGACGCCCTTGAGCTGGCCGAACTCGCCGAGATGGAGGGCGAGCCCGCCGTGGGCGACGACGCGGCGCAAATGCTGCGCAGCCTGAAGGAAAAGGCGGGGCGGGCGGAGCTCGAGGCGCTCCTGTCCGGGGAGGCGGACGGCAACGACGCCTATGTGGAAATCAACTCCGGCGCCGGCGGCACGGAGTCCGCCGACTGGGCCCTGATGCTCATGCGCATGTACAGCCGCTGGGCCGTTGCGCACGGTATGACCGTCGACGTGATCGAAGAGACCTCCGGCGAAACGGCGGGCATCAAGTCCTGCACCCTGCAGATCAAGGGAACCAACGCCTACGGCTGGATGAAGACAGAAGGCGGCGTGCATCGCCTGGTGCGCATCTCGCCCTTCGACTCCAACGCTCGACGGCATACGAGCTTTGCGTCGGTCTGGGTCTATCCGGTGGTCGACGACACCATCGTGATCGAGATCGATCCGTCCGAAGTGCGGGTCGACACCTACCGCGCCTCGGGCTCCGGCGGCCAGCACGTGAACAAGACCGACTCAGCCGTCCGCCTGACCCACCTTCCCACCGGCATCGCCGTCGCCTGCCAGACCGAGCGCTCGCAGTTCCAGAACCGGGACCGGGCCTGGAAGATGCTGCGCGCAAGGCTCTATGAGGCCGAGTTGCAGCGCCGGGAAGCCGCGCGGGCGGAGATCGAGGACCAGAAGACCGATATCGGCTGGGGCCACCAGATCCGGAGCTATGTGCTGCAGCCTTATCAGATGGTGAAGGATCTGCGGACGAACGTGGAGACGTCGGATACGGACGCTGTGCTCGACGGGGATCTCGACGCCTTCATGGGCGCGGCGCTGGCCCAGCGCGTGGGCGCGACGCGGGACGAGGTGGCGGACGCCTGACCGCTCAACCGCAAAAAGACGAAGGGCGACACGCGCGCCTTCGTCTATCTGCCGTGATCTTCAAGCCGTGATCAGCCGTGGTGGCCGGCGTCGTATTCCGCAGCGGCTGCGACGGGTTCCGCCGTCGGGGCGTGCGAAGCCGACTGTTCCGGACGGAACTGCTGGCAGCGGCCCTGGAAATAGGCGCCGACGTCGATCGAGAGCTGGCCGTGCGTGATGTCGCCTTCGACGAAGGCGGTTTCATGCAACTTCACGGTCTGGGCTTCGATATTGCCGATCACCCGGCCGCGAACCTCGACGGCGCCGCAGCGGACGGTGCCTTCGACGTGCGCGTTCTCGCCGATGATCAGATGCGCGACATGCACGTCGCCCTTGATGGCGCCGTCGATGAGCAGCTCTCCGTCGCCGTGGATCGATCCTTCGAAGATCAGATCCGCGCCGAGGGCGGACGACATGCGGGGGGGCGCCGCCGGCTTGACCGCCTGCGGGCTGTTGAGCACGGCGGGTCCGGACGGACCCGAGCGCGTCGGCGCGGGCGCCGGGGCGGCGCTTTTGTTGGCGTTAGTTGGCTTGCTGAACATGATCACCAGCTCTCAAGAAGCGCGTCGGATCCCGAACGCGACCGTTTTCCCAAACTTCATAGTGCAGGTGCGGTCCTGTCGACCTGCCGGTCGACCCTAACGCTCCTACCCGAAACCCGACCCCGACCTTCTGCCCGGAGCGGACAGAGATCGACGCCAGGTGTGCGTATCTCGTCTTGAACCCCGAACCATGATCGATTTCCACGACATTCCCGTAACCGGTGCGTTGCCCCGTAAAAGACACCACGCCAGGCGCAGTCGAATATATGGGCGAGCCATACGATCCTGCAAAATCCTGGCCAGCATGAAAGGCCGGCCGGCCGTTGAACGGATCCCGCCGCACGCCGTAGGTTGAACTGCCATAGGCGTTCGAGACGGGGCGGGCGAGGGGCACATGTTCGGCCTCGGCGCTCAGGGTGTGATAGTCGACCACGTCCCGCGCGGCGTGCTGCACCCGAGCCGCATAGCCCTCGTCGATATCGAGCTCCGCCGCGAGGGCCCTCGGATCATTCATTTCGATCGACGGGCCTCCGACAGAGGCGTCCATTTTCCCAAGATGAGACGGATCAAGCCCGGTCATGCGGATGGCGAAGCGCAGGCGTTCCGCGCGGCTCTTCGCGACGGTTTCGGCCTGACTGAGCAGACGGTCCTGATCTTCCCGGACGGCCAGGATGCGTTCGGTCGGGGACTTGTCGGCGAGGCTCGCCTGATCGACGGGCTTCATGACGGGCTCCCCCGACTTGCCGTGGAAGTCCTGAAGCAGCCAGGCTAGCGCCGCGTGCCGACGTTCGATGTCGTGCGCCATGCCCTGGATGGAGCCGCTGGCGCGGTTGAGGGCGGTTACGGCGGTCATGAGCCGGCCCTGACGATCGGCGTTCATCCGCTCGTAATATGCGGTCATCTTCGTCACCGAGTTCTCTTCACTCGCCGAGGTCAGATAGGTGAGGATGAATGAGCCTGTGGCGAACAGCGACCAGGCGACCACCATGAAGGCCAGAAAGGCCAGGATCATCTGGCTGCGCGGGGAAATGACCACTTCGCGGGCGGTTTCGCCCGAGCGGACGTAGATGTAGCGCTCTGGAAACCACTGCGAGGGTCCAAACCCTGCTCGTTCTGAGCGATCTAACGCCATACGCCCCACCGATACTGGTATTTTGGCAATACTAGCATCAAAAAATGCGCCGTGACGCAAGGGGAATCGTGCTCAATTTATCGTAACGGATCCTTGATGGTAGTTTAGCAAAATTATTATCCTGAAGTAATGTTCCGAATTTAGAGGGTCTTGTTGCAATTATACTTCCGGAGTTGTGGCGAAAATCGTCAGTTAACAAATAATTAACGGTTAATACGTTGGGCATTTGCGGGTTCAGGGCAAATCAATTAGGCGCTGCGCCTGAGTGAAACCAGAAAAGTTGTACCCAACCTTGGCGACTTCGTCCCAGAGTTCGCATAAATGCTGGCGATCCCGTCCGTAGGGTGTGGATAAGTCGCTTCGGTCGACGCTAGGCGTGTGGGTTCGACAGAACGCAGCACGACACTATTCGTCTCGAACGGTCTGTGACGAATAGCCGCGGATTTCGCGTGTCAAGCGATCGCAAGCGCGGCGGTCAAAACCTCTTCCACGTGACCGGGCACCTTGACCTTATGCCAGATGCGCGCGACGCGGCCGGCCTTGTCGATCAGGAAGGTCGACCGGTCGATCCCGAAGTAGGTACGGCCGTACATGCTCTTCTCCACCCACGACCCCAGGGCTTCGATCAGCGCGCCCTCCGGGTCGCTGGCGAGGTGGAGGTCGAGGTCGTACTTCTTCTTGAACTTGTCGTGGCTGGCGACGCTGTCCTTCGAGAGGCCGACAACCACGGCGCCCGCCTTGGCGAACTCTGCGGCGGCGGCGGAGAAGCCTTGAGCCTCCTTGGTGCAGCCGGGGGTGTCGTCCTTGGGGTAAAGATAGAGCACGACCGTCTTGCCCTTGAGGTCTGATAGGCGCACCCGCCCGCCGCCGTCTGCGGCGAGATCAAAGTCGGGGGCGGCGTCGCCGACGGCGAGTGCGGACATGGGCTGGCTCCAGAGCTGGACATCTTGTGGCGTAGAGGTAGGCGACCTTGCTTCAGGTTCAATGCGGCGCGCGCGCGTCAGACCGTGCGGACCAGGGCGATCTTCTTCTTTCCGGCGGCGAGCTTTATCGCGCCCCCTTCAGAAGCCGCAAAGCCGCCGATGGGCTGGTCGACGTCCGACACCGGCTGGTCGTTGACCCGCACCCCGCCGCCCGCCGCAAGGCGCCGCGCCTCGCCCTTGGAGCTTGCGAACCCCGCCGCGATCAGGGCGGCGTGCACGCCCTCTGAGCCCGCGATCTCGACTGTGGGCAGATCTGTGGACAAACGGCCCTCCTCGAAGGCCGACTTCGCCGCCGCCGCCGCCTGATCCGCCGCCTCACGGCCGTGGAGGAGGGCGGTCGCCTCGCTCGCCAGAACCTTCTTGGCGTCGTTGATCTCCGCGCCCTGCAAGGCTTCGAGGCGGGCGATCTCGTCCAGCGAAAGCTCGGTGAACAGCTTCAGGAACCGGCCGACGTCGGCGTCCTCGGTGTTGCGCCAGAACTGCCAGTAGTCGTAGGGGCTCAGCCGGTCCGCATTCAGCCACACCGCGCCTTCCGCGGTCTTGCCCATCTTGGCGCCCGAAGCCGTCGTGATCAGCGGACTGGTGAGGGCGAACACGCCCTTGGCGTCCACGCGTCGGCAGAGCTCGACCCCGTTGATGATGTTGCCCCACTGATCGGAACCGCCCATCTGCAGAGCGCAGCCATAACGTCGGTTGAGCTCAAGGAAATCGACCGCCTGCATGAGCATGTAGTTGAATTCGAGGAATGTCAGCGGCTGTTCCCGATCCAGCCGCAGCTTGACGGAGTCGAACGTCATCATGCGGTTGATGGTGAAGTGAACGCCGTAGTCTCGAAGAAAGTCGACATAGCCCAGCTTGTCGAGCCATTCGGCGTTATTGGCCATGAGCGCGGCGTCGTCTGAAAAAGACAAAAACGGCATGAAGGCCGCTTTGATGCCGGCGATGTTGTCGTCGATCTGTTCTACGGTCAGCATCGACCGTTGGGTGTCCTTGCCCGACGGATCGCCGACCTTCGTCGTGCCGCCGCCCATCAGAACAATCGGCTTGTGTCCGGTCTTCTGCAGCCAACGCAGCAACATGATCTGCACGAGCGAGCCGACGTGCAGGCTCGAAGCCGTCGCGTCAAAACCAATATAGGCCGTGATCACGCCCTGAGACGCCTTTTCATCCAGCGCGGCGAGGTCCGAGCACTGGTGGATGAAGCCCCGCTCCTGCAGGGTGCGGACGAAATCGGATTTGAGGTCGGTCATGGTGAAGCGCTTTTCTCTTGAGCGTGGGGCGTGTAGCACGACGGCGGGACCTGACGAAACCTGAGATCAGAAAGACGTCTTCATGCGCGTGCTCGGCTTCATGAGCGGCACTTCCCTCGACGCCATCGACATGGCGATCCTGGAGACGGACGGGACCAGGATCACCGCCTTCGGCCGGGCGGGGGAGTCGCCGCTGGACGACGCTTTGCGCAGCCGGATCCGCGACGCCATCGCTGCGGGGCGGAACTGGCCAAGAGGCGCGCCGGCGCCGAACCTGTTCGCCGACCTCGACGTGGAGGTGGCGCAAGCGCATCACGCAGCGGCGAAGGCGTTCCTCGAAGGGCAGGGCCTCAGCTTTGCCGACATCGACCTGATCGGCTTTCACGGTCAGACGGTCGCGCATGAGCCGCCCACCGCATCTGGGCCGGGCCGCACTTGCCAGCTCGGCGACGGCGCACTGCTCGCGCGACTTACGGGCCGCCCCGTCGCCTTCGACTTCCGCACCGCTGACGTTGCGGCAGGCGGCCATGGCGCGCCGCTCGCCCCCATCTATCACATCGCCAGGGCAGAGGCGTCGGGCCTCAAGCCGCCGCTGGCGATCCTCAATATCGGCGGCGTCGCCAATGTTACCCTGATCGACCGGGAGGGGCGCATCACCGCCTTCGACACCGGCCCCGGCAACGGCCTGATCGACAGCTGGGTGGAGCATTGCGGTCTGGGCCGGTTTGACGAGAACGGTCGCCTCGCTTCGGCCGGGCGCGTGCACGAGGATCGGCTGGCGAGGCTTCTCGACCACCCACACTTCACCCTCGAAGGACCCAAGTCCCTCGACCGCTATGACTTTGACTTCAAGGCCGTGGAGGGTCTGTCGCCGGAGGACGGGGCTGCGACCCTCACCGCCTTCACGGCGGAGACGGCGGGGCGGCCCCTGCGCGCGAGCGGCGTGGCGGGCGTGATCGTCTGCGGCGGCGGCCGCAAGAACGGCGCGCTCCTGCAGGCGTTGTCCCTGAGAGGCGGTCGGCCCGTGATCACCGCGGAGCGGGCAGGCTGGCGCGGCGACGCCATCGAGGCCGAAGCCTTCGCCTATCTCGCCGCCCGGACGTGGAAGGGCCTCGCCATCTCGTTCCCCGGCACCACCGGCGCGCCGGAACCCCTCACCGGCGGACGGATCGCAGAGCCGAGTCTTGAAAAATAGCATCTTTGCTATAAATTATCCCGGTGGAATGGACGGTCGAAACCCTGAGCGTTCAGGTGGACGCAGAAATCCTGGCCCTGCCGAAAGATATGCAGGCCGCGTTCGTGCGCTTGGCGGAACGGATCCAAGCCGTTGGCCTGGAGCGCATCGGCCAGCCCCATGTTCGGCATCTTCAGGACAAACTCTGGGAGATGCGTCTGACCGGCCGCGATGGAATCGCGCGCGCGCTCTACGTGACGGTTGTCGGTAGAAGGGTGATCGTCGTCCACGCTTTTGTGAAGAAGACCCAGAAGACACCCAGGAGCGCGATTGAATTGGCGCTTCGCCGAGCAAAGGAGATCACGCCATGACGAGCCTCGCCAATCTTCGCGAAGAGATCCTGGCCGACCCGCAAGCCCAAGCTGAATACGAGCGCCTTGGGCCAATTTTTGCGGTTGTCGGCGAAATGGTCGACGCTCGGCAGTCCGCAGGCCTCACTCAGGCGGAACTCGCCAGGCGCATGGGCACGAGCCAATCTGTGGTCGCGAGGCTCGAAAACGCCCGGCATATGCCGACCTTCGATTTGATGAGCCGCTATGCTCAGGCGCTGGATCGCCGCATCGAGGTTCGCCTGTCGCCGTCGACAGCCGCACCCGCGGCGAACGGCGTCTGACGGGGCCTAGCTCTTCCCCCCCGCGAGACGGCGGTCGAGATAGGCGCCGGTGCGGGTTTCGACTTCCTCGAGGTGCTCGCTCCAGTAATGGTTGGCGCCGGGCACGAGGTCGTAGGCGATGGTGATGCCCTTCTGGGTGCGGAGCTTGGCCACCACGCGCTCAACCTCCGGCGGGGAGGCGACGGCGTCCTGGCTGCCGTGCAGGATCAGGCCGGACGCCGGGCAGGGGGCGAGGAAGCTGAAGTCGTAGACATTGGTCGGCGGGGAGA
The DNA here is from genome assembly GCA_903903715.1 of uncultured Caulobacterales bacterium. Taxonomy (GTDB): domain Bacteria; phylum Pseudomonadota; class Alphaproteobacteria; order Caulobacterales; family Caulobacteraceae; genus CAIMFV01. The sequence continues at coordinate 4,476 of CAIUZX010000326.1, read as the reverse complement.
CGGAGATGAAGCCGTCGGTCTCGGGCCTGCGCATCAGAAGCTGCATGCCGATCCAGGCGCCGAACTGATAGCCGGCCACCCAGCACTGCGAGGCGGTCGGGTTGGTCGACTGCAGCCAGTCCAGCGCCGTCGCCGCGTCCGCCAGCTCACCGATGCCGCTGTCGAACTCGCCCTGACTTTTCCCAACACCCCGGAAGTTGAAGCGCAGCGTCGCAAAGCCCCGCTTCATGAACACGCGATAGAGCTGGATGGTCACGGCGTTGTTCATTTGCCCGCCCGCCTTGGGGTGGGGGTGCAGAATCAGCGCGATCGGCGCGTTTTCGGTCTTGCCGGGGGAGAAACTGCCTTCGAGCCGGCCGGAGGCGCCGGTCAAAATCACTTCGGGCATCGTGATCCTTCAACCTTTTTGGGGCGGCGAGGCCCCAATCGCTGGCGCTTCGACGCGAAATACTTGACCGCCCTAGTAGGACTTCCTAAGTCCGCTCGGCGTGAGGTCGCGGCTTTTAGCACAGGTCGCGGCGCGGCGTTCAATTTTTGCAGGGTCGCAGCGAAGGTCCGCTGCGGGCCCCGCTGCGGGGGTTCGCCCCGCCGATGCAGGATCCTTGTCATGCGCCTCTCGACCCGAGGACGATACGCTGTGATGGCCATGACCGACCTTGCCCGCCACGGCGAGGCGCGGGCGGTGTCGCTGGCGGAAATCGCGGTGCGGCAGGAGATCTCCCAGTCCTATCTGGAACAGCTTTTTGCGAGGCTGCGTAAGGGCGGGCTGGTGCGCAGCGTGCGTGGACCGGGCGGCGGATACCGGCTGGCGGCGGCGGCGGACGCGACCCCCATCGCGGCCATCGTGCAGGCGGTGGATGAGCCGATCCGCGCCACGCGCTGCTCCGGCCACGAGGGCGCGAAGGGCTGCATGATGCGCGGCGAGAAGTGCCTGACCCATGACCTTTGGGAAGCGCTGAGCGACGAGATCGAGGCGTATCTCGCGAGAATCACCCTGGCGGATGTGCTTCAGGGACGGCTGCAGACCGCTAGACCGGTCGACCGGACGGCGGCGGCCTGATCCATGTCCGCGCCCCGCACCGCCCGTTATCTCGACTACAACGCGACCTCGCCGCTGAGGCCTGACGCGCGAGCGGCCATGCTGGCGGCGCTGGATACGGGCGGCAACGCCTCGTCGGTGCACGCGCTGGGCCGCGCCGCCCGCGATCAGGTGGAGAAGGCAAGGGACGCGGTGGCTCTGCGCATCGGCGCGTCGTCGGAAAGGCTGATCTTCACCAGCGGCGGAACGGAAGCCAATGCGCTGGCGCTGAGCGGTCTTGCGAGCGCGGCGGAGGTCCTGATCGTCGGCGCGACCGAGCACGATGCGGTGCTGAAGACGGCGGAGAGCCTGAACATTTCCGTGGAAATCTGGCCGGTGGATCGCCATGGCCAGGCCGACCTTGATTGGCTGGACGCTCGGCTGAAGCGCGGCTCATCCCGTGTCGCCGTCGCCCTGATGCTGGCCAACAACGAGACCGGCGTGATCCAGCCCGTGCGCGTGGCGGCGGACCTCGTCCACGCGGCGGGGGGCAAGCTGCACGTCGACGCCGTCCAGGCGATGGGCAAGATCGCGGTGGATGTGGCGAGCCTTGGCGCCGACACGCTGGCCGTCTCGGCGCACAAGATCGGCGGGCCGCAGGGCGCGGGCGCGCTGGCTTACGCAAGCGACGTCAAGCTGTCGCCCCTCTGGCGCGGCGGCGGGCAGGAGCGGGGCCTGCGCCCCGGCACGGAGAATATCGCCGCTATCGCCGGTCTTGCTGCGGCCGCGCTCGCCTGCGATCCAGCGGAGCTCTTGCCCCAAGCGGCGTGGCGCGACGCGGCGGCGGCGAAGATGAAGGCTGGCGGCGCGGTCATTGTGGGCGAGGGGGCGGCGCGTCTGCCCAACACCCTGTGCGTCGCCGCCCCTGACTGGGACAGCGCGCGGCAGGTCATGTGGCTCGACCTGTCTTCCGTATGCGTCTCGTCAGGATCGGCCTGCTCGTCGGGGAAGGTCGCGCCGTCCCACGTGCTGACGGCCATGGGCCTTGAGCACCTTGCGCCCTTTTCGATCCGCGCCTCGGGCGGATATGCGAGCCAGGAGAGCGACTGGTCGACGCTCGCCGAGATCTGGTTGGACGGCTATGCGCGGGTGATGTCCCGCAGACGGGCGGAGGTCGCGTAATGGCGGCGGATCATGACACTATCGCCAGGGTCGAGGCCCTCGCCGGCGGCGAGGCCTACGAGCACGGCTTCGTCACGGACATCGAGCAGGAGTTCGCGGAGAAGGGCCTGAACGAGGCGGTCATTCGCTTCATCTCGGCCAAGAAGGACGAACCCGAATGGCTGCTGGAGTGGCGCCTCGAGGCCTATCGCCGCTGGCTGGTGCTGGACGAGCCCAACTGGGCGAGGGTGAACTACCCGAAGATCGACTACAACGACCTCTATTACTACGCGGCGCCGAAGACCACGGAGGGGCCAAAGAGCCTCGATGAAGTGGATCCCGAGCTTCTGGCCACCTATGCGAAGCTCGGCATTCCCCTTCGCGAGCAGGAGGTGCTGGCCGGGGTCGAGGGCGCGTCGAAATACGCCGTGGACGCGGTGTTCGACAGCGTCTCGGTGGTCACAACCTACAAGGCCGAGCTCGCCAAGGCCGGCGTGATCTTCTGCCCCTGTCAGAAGCGGTGCGCGAGCATCCGGAACTGGTGCGCAAGTACTTAGGCTCCGTCGTGCCGACGTCGGACAACTATTTCGCCTGCCTCAACTCGGCGGTTTTCTCCGAAGGCTCCTTCGTCTACGTGCCGCCGGGGGTGCGCTGCCCGATGGAGCTTTCCACCTATTTCCGCATCAACGCCAAGAACACCGGCCAGTTCGAGCGCACGCTGATCATCGCCGACAAGGGCGCCTATGTCTCGTATCTCGAAGGTTGCACGGCGCCGATGCGGGACGAGAACCAGCTCCACGCCGCGGTGGTTGAGCTCGTCCTCCTCGACGACGCCGAGATCAAATACTCCACGGTGCAGAATTGGTATCCGGGCGACGAGAACGGCAAGGGTGGCATTTATAACTTCGTCACCAAGCGCGCCGCGTGCCGTGGCCGCAATTCGAAAGTGATGTGGACGCAGGTGGAAACCGGCTCATCGATCACCTGGAAGTATCCGAGCTGCATTTTGCAGGGCGATAATTCGTCGGGTGAGTTTTACTCGGTGGCCATCACCAACAATCGGCAGCAGGCCGATACCGGCACCAAGATGATTCACATAGGTGCCAATACCAAATCGCGGATCGTGTCCAAAGGCATATCCGCCGGACGGTCGAGCAACACCTATCGTGGTCTTGTCCGTGTGCAGGGCAAAGCTGACCGCGCGCGTAACTATACCCAGTGCGACAGTTTGCTCATCGGCGATACCTGCAGTGCCAATACGGTGCCGTATATCGAATCACGTAACCCGACCGCGCAGACGGAACACGAAGCTACGACCTCAAAAATCAGCGAGGATCAGCTGTTCTACTGCATGCAGCGCGGCATGACCCATGAAGAGGCGGTGTCCTTGATCGTCAACGGGTTCTGCAAGGAAGTGCTGCAGACCTTACCCATGGAGTTCGCGGTGGAAGCACAAAAGCTTGTCGCCATCAGCCTCGAAGGCAGCGTCGGCTAAGAAAAGTTTCTAAGGATCAGATTATGGCTTTGCTCAAGATTAAAGACCTTCACGCCAACGTCGCCGGCAAGGAAATCCTTAAGGGGATTTCCTTGACCATCAATGCAGGCGAGACGCACGCGATCATGGGCCCCAACGGCACCGGCAAGAGCACCTTGTCGAATGTGATCGCCGGTCGTGAAGGCTACGAGGTCACATCGGGCGAAATCTTGTTCGACGAGGAGAACCTGCTGGCCTTGTCGGCGGATGCGCGGGCGCGTGCCGGCGTGTTCCTGGCCTTCCAGTATCCAGTGGAGATTCCTGGTGTTTCCACCTCTCAATTTCTGAAGACGGCCCTCAATGCCAAGCGCCGTGCTGCGGGGCAGCCGGAAATCGATGCCATGGAATTCCTCAAGCTGGTGAAGGCGAAGACCAAGGCACTCGGCGTTCCCGATGACATTATCAAGCGCCAGCTGAACGTCGGCTTTTCCGGCGGTGAGAAGAAGCGCGCCGAAGTATTGCAGATGACGCTGCTGGAGCCGCGTATTGCGATCCTCGACGAAACCGATTCCGGCCTCGATATCGATGCCTTGAAAGTGGTCGCCGACGGCGTGAACAATCTTCGCAATGCGGAGCGCGGCTTCCTGGTCATCACGCACTATCAGCGGCTGTTGGATTACATTGTTCCCGATCATGTTCATGTCATGTCCGGCGGACGCATTGTCGCCAGCGGCGGCAAGGAATTGGCGCTCACCCTCGAAGCCGAGGGTTATGCAAAGTATCAGGCGGCTTAGGTAGGCGAGCTTTAATGGCGACTTCCTTT
>CAIUZX010000325.1 GCA_903903715.1 uncultured Caulobacterales bacterium | reverse complement strand
GCTTCGGGGACGAAATCGGCCCTCTTCACCCAGTTCGAAAATTCTGACGCGCGCCGCGTCTTTCCGTCCTGGGACGAGCCCGCGCGCAAGGCGACCTTCACACTGGCGGTCGACACGCCGCCCGATCTGACGGCGGTTTCCAACATGCCGCAGGAGGGCGCAGAGAGCCAGCCGACCGGCCTGACCCGCGTGCGTTTCAAGACCTCGCCGCTGATGTCGCCCTACCTTCTATTCGTGGGCGTGGGCGACTTCGAGAGGGTCACGAGACAGGTCGGACCGACCGAGATCGGCATGGTGGTCCGCAAGGGGGAGACGGCGCGCGCCAAGTACGCCCTTGACGCCGCCGCTGACGTGCTCGGTTATTACAATGACTATTTCGGTGTTCCCTATCCGCTGCCCAAGCTTGACCTGATCGCGGGTCCTGGATCGAGCCAGTTTTTTGGTGCGATGGAGAATTACGGCGCCATTTTCTTCTTCGAGAAGGCGGTGCTGATCGACCCGACTCTTTCCACCGAATCCGACAAGGAGCGCGCCTACACGGTCGTCGCCCACGAGATCGCCCACCAGTGGTTCGGCGATCTTGTGACAATGGAGTGGTGGGACGATTTATGGCTCAATGAAGGCTTTGCGCGATGGATGCAGTCCAAGGCCACTAGCCGCTTCCATCCCGAATGGAAACTTGAACTCAAATCCCTCGTGTCTCGGGATCAGGCCATGGGCCTTGATGCGCGCGAAGGCGCGCATGCGGTTGTTCAACACGTGAAGGACGTGCATCAGGCCAGCAGCGCCTTTGACACCATCACCTATGACAAGGGCGCCGCGGTGCTGGGCATGATCGAGGCGGAAGTCGGCCCCGACGTGTTCCGAGCGGGCGTGCGTCGCTATATCCATGACCATCAGAACGGCGTGGCGGTGTCGGACGACTTGTGGTCAGCCATCGACGCGGTCAGTCAGGTGAAGATCACCTCCATCGCACACGACTTTACGCTCCAGCCGGGCGTGCCCCTCGTGACCCTGACGCCGGACCCTGCTACCGGCGCGAGTCTGACCCAAGGGCGGTTCGGACTGGACGCGTCGTCAAAGGCCAAGTTGCGCTGGGAAACGCCGATTACGGCGGCGCGCGTTAACGGCGGCGGCGCTTGGCGCGGCGTCATATCGACGCTTGAGCCTGCAAACCTGAAACCGCCCGTGGATGGCCTGGTCGTCAACGCCGGTCAGTCCGGGTACTTCCGCACGCAGTACGCCGGAGGCTCGTTCACGAGGCTGGTTGACGCCTGGCCGCGACTGACTCCAGCCGATCAGATCGGACTTTTGAACGACGTCTTTGCGTTGGCGCTGAATGGCGATCAGCCGGTCTCCGACTTGCTGACCTTGATGGATCGCGCCGGCGGGGACCTTGAGTCCACCGTGGCTTCGACCCTGATCGACAAGTTCAAGCGTCTCGCTGCGCTGGAACGCGATCAGCCGGGAGAGGCGGCGTTCAAGGCTTTCGCATTGAAGCACCTTCAGATGCTGAAAGCTTCGCTGGACGCCAGTCCGACAGCGTCATCCGATTCGGGCCTGCTTCAGGTGAGGTCCAGCCTTTCCGAAACCCTTGCAGACTTCGGAGACGCCGACGCCCTGGCGGCGGCGAGGGCGCGGTACGTTGCGTGGCGGGCGGATCCTGCCGGGATGAAAGCGGATGATCGTCGCACCATGTTGAGGATTATGGCTGCGTCAGCGGACGCTCAGATTTTCAATGATCTGCGCGATCTTGCAGACAAGGCCGGTTCCGCGCTTGAGCGCCAGGAATACCTTAACCTGCTCGCCATGGCCCGCGATCCCGCGCTCGCACGCCAAGCGATGGACCTTTCCATAAGCCCTCAGACTCCGGCGACGGAAGGGCTGAACATGATCAGGACCGTGGGCCAGCGACATGCTGACTTGGCGCTCGAGTTCGCGTTCGCGCACCCGGACGAGATCCGTCGCAGGCTGGACGCCAAGAGCGCCACGCGCTTCGTCCCTGGCATCGCCAGCCAGTCCTTCGATCTTCAATCCGTGAAGAAGCTGGACGCCTACGCGCTCGTCAATCTGCCGGACACCGCGCACCGCGTGATCGCAGCCGCGCAGAGCGCCGTGCAGATCAATCACGCGCAGCGTGCGCGCCGTGTGCCGGAAATCGATCGCTGGATCGCTCAGCACGCCAACTGACCAAAGAGGTTAGGTCGAGGGAAACAGCGCGCCCTCGGCCGCCTGGCGGGCAAGTTTGGCGATGTCCAAGCAGGCATTCTTGGCCGCCGGCACGAGACCAAAGCCGGTGAAGCCGTGCGGAAGGCTGTCGTATCGCCTGAACACCACAGGCGTTTTTGCAGCAATCAAAGCTTTGGCGTAGTCCTCGCCCTGATCGCTCAACGGGTCGAAGCCCGCCGTCACCAAAATAGTGGGCGCGAGCCCGGTCAAATCCTCCGCCCGGATCGGCGACAGTCGCGGCTCGGCAGGGTTGGCGTCTGCGCTCAGATACTGGGCCATGAACCAGGCCATGGTGTCCCGGGTCAGCGGGAAGCTCTCGGCGTGTGTCGTCATCGACAGCGTCTCGGACGCCACGTCAACACAGGGATAGATCATCAGCGCGTAGGCGGGTTGAGGTTCTCCAGCACGCTTCAGATCCTGGCAGATGATCCCGGAGAAGTACCCGCCCATTGAATCTCCGCCGATCGCGGCCACGCCAGCGGGCGCTCCGAAGTCCGCTGCGTGATCGCGCACATAACGGTAGGCGAACAGGCAGTCATCCAATCCCGCGGGATATCTGTGTTCCGGCGCCAGGCGGTAATCCACTGAGACGACCGGACCTTTCAGTGTCTTTGCGAGAAGACTGCAAAAGGCGTGACAGGTCTCGAGATCGCCGATTACCCCGCCGCCCATGTGGAGATAAACCAATGCCGGGACCGACGTGTCCTGAGCGTCTGGTCGATAGATGCGTACCGGTACGCGACCGTCTGGACCGTCCAGCACGTCGTCACTGAATCTCACGCCCGCCTCAGGTTTGGCTGACGCCACGGCGAAGGCCGCTTTCGACCCCGCCCGCGCGTCTGCAGCCGTCAGGCCGGACATCGGCGGCTGACGCTTGGCCTGCGCCGCCAGAAATTGGAAATGCGGATCGAGCGTGCGTCCTGCCTTGTGCACCACTCCGCCTCCGGAAAGGGTTCGTAGCACAGGCGTGGGCAGGCTGAGCAGGCCCTTCAGGATCGTTCTTTGCAGGTCAGAGTCGGCCAATGGAAAGCTCCGGCTTCAGGACACGGTCGAGCGCGGAAGCGCCGTCAGACCGCCGAGAATAAGAGCCACGGCGAACTCGGCAGCTTCTTCGACGTTGATCGGGCGCCGCTCAAGCATCCGTTCTCCGATCTCGCGCGCGACGGCGATGCATGAGGCGGCAAGGTAGTCTGCGTCCACCCTGGGCGCCAGACCACGTTCTATGACGCCGGCGATCGCGGCTTTGACCTCCGCAAAAACCGCCATCATCTCCGGCGTTTCAACCCTGAGCGTCGGGTGATTTCGATTGGCGGCCTGCGCGCTCTGCTGCCAGCTCTCTTCCTCTGCGAGCAGGAACTGAAGATATGCGCGGATGGCGCCACGAATATAGGACTCGAAATCTCCGGCCTCTTGGTACTGCTTGCGCAGGATCGGACGGAACCTGCGGGCGCCGTCGTCGGCAAGCGCCTCGTAGACCTCTTCCTTTGAACGGTAATAATTGTAGAACGCTCCCACGGACAGGTCCGTGCGGCGAATGATGTCACGAACAGTGGCGACGTCGTAACCCAGTTCCCCGAACACCTGGCGAGCAGCTTCGAGAATGGCGGCGCGGTTTGCGACCTTCGTCTGCTCACGCTTCCCGACCGGAGGGTTCAAGTCCAACAGGTCTGCGGCCATCAAAGGCGTTCTCGTCTCGAAATCCACATCACCTCAAGACTTGAAACGTTTGTTTGCGTGACGCAAGGCCCGCGATCGATTGAGGCGTCGAAGTATGACGCGGGCCGAGGTTTTCAGCGCTCGGCCCGCGTTGCAGTCGTTTGTTGTCGTCAGTGCGGTTTGGGCGCGGGTTTTGGCGCCGGCGTTTGAGGCGTCGAGGTCTTTTGCACGGTCGGCGCATCACATTTCGACTTACACTGATACCAGGTGGCCATGCATTGGTCGTGTGAACCGCCCGTTCGTTCGCAACTAAGGCTTTGGTCGTTACAGGCGTCGCGACATGCTGACGCCTGAGCGCCGGCGGCTGAGAAGAGCAACGTCGCGCCGATGGACGCGGCGATCCAGGTCTTTCCGATCATAATCGTCTCTTTCTCGCAAAGAGGCGCCTCGTCGCACGCGTGGCTGCCGGGTCGGGCGTACAGGCTCCCCTGTGGTTGTTCGCGGGCGTTGTATTCAGCTGACCGGACGCCACTCAGCCGTCGGCCGCCCGCGAATTAATGGACGCTACCGACCAAAATGTTACGCTAATCAATATTTACCGCAATAACAAAATTTCAACGCAGTTCTTGCCTCGCACAGACCACTTTCAAGGCCGTCCTCGGCTAGAGAATTGAGAAATATAAAAGGCTCTACCGAGGTTCGGGAGCAGGTCCGCTGAGCTGAACGGGATAGGCAGGCGAAATGCCGGCGCGTTTCAGAGCGAGCTTGAGCGCCAACAACAGGTCCGACCGGATCTCCCAGAACTGCGGAAGGTCAGCCCAAACCCGTAACGTGGCCGTCGCGCCCGTCGGTCCAAGATCGGTCACCTTCGCCCATATCGGCGGATCGGGTCGTAGCCGTGTCTCCGCCGCCGCCGTCTCACGCAGCACCGTCAGCGCAACTTCGAGGTCGTCTTCGTGTCGGATGAGCACACTGATCTCGATCCGGCGAGCGGGAATGTCGGTATAATTCACAACGACGTCGGAAAAGCCTTTCCCGTTCGGCGCCACGACCTTGAGGCCGTCAATGTCGACGAGTTCGGTATTGAAAAGGTCCAGCTTCTTCACCGTTCCGGATTTGCCCGCGATGGTCACGAAATCCCCGACGCGATAGGGGCGGAAGATGAGGATCATCACTCCCGCCGCGACATTGCTGAGTGCGCCTTGCAGCGCAAGGCCCACAGCCAAGGATGCAGCGCCCAACACAGTGATGATCGATGTCGTTTCAACGCCGAGGCGATGCAGCACCGCGACGGCGCCGATCGTGTAAGCGGCGTAGCGTACGACCGAACTTGCAAAGCCCTGCAGCGTCTCGTCATCTTTGGTGGCGGGCAGATGCGACATGCCGCGGCGGACAAATCGGGCCAGAACCCCCGCGATCCAGATCGTGACCACCAGGATGATCAGAGCGACCAGGAGATTGATCGCAAGATCGCCCGCCGCCTCACTGAGCCGCATCAGCGCGTAGGTGCGTTCGTCGAGAGTTTGTTGAACGGTGTCGCGAAGGTTCATGCGACCGCCATAAGGCGGTTCGGCGCGAAGGCCAACGGCGCGATTTAGCCTAGTAGGAGAAGGTCTCGTAGACCTTGGTCACGTCCCCGCCCCAGGGTCCGTGATAGAGCTCGAGCAGTCGGTCGGCCGGCGTCATGCCACTGTCCGCGATTTCCTCGAGCGGCGCGAGATAACCGGTTTCGTCCACCAGGCCGCCGGACAGGGCGGCGCGGCGCTTGAGCCCTTCCTTCGAAATGGCGATGAAGTCCTTCGCCACGTCCTGAAGCGACCGACCGGCGATGACGGCCTTCAGGCCTAGCCGAGCGGCGTCGACGCGCAGTTGATGCCTCTGTTCCGCGGTCCAATCCTTGGCCAGGTCCCATGCGGCCGCCAGGGCTGCATCGTCATAAAACACACCTGTCCAGAGCGCCGGCAGAGCACAGATGCGGTCCCAGGGGCCGGAGTCGGCCCCGCGCATCTCAAGGTAGGTCTTCAGGCGGACTTCCGGGAACAGGGTGGTGAGGTGGTCGTTCCAGTCCTTGAGCGTCGCCCGATCCCCGGGCGCAGCGTCGAGCTCGCCCGCCATGAATTTCCGGAACGACTGGCCCGAGAGATCGACATAAAGGCCGTTCCGCTTGGCGAAGTACATCGGCACGTCGAGGGCGTATTCGACGTAGGTTTCAAATCCGAAGCCATCTTCGAACACAAAGTCGAGCAGGCCCGTGCGGTCCGGGTCTGTGTCCGTCCAGACCCGCGCACGGGATGACAGCCAGCCCGTCGGCTTGCCCTCGACGAACGGGGAGTTTGCGAAAAGAGCGGTGGCAATGGGCTGCAGCGCCAGGCTCATCCGAAACTTGGCGATCATGTCGGCTTCGGAACTGAAGTCGAGATTGGCCTGCACCGTGCAGGTGCGGAACATCATGTCGAGGCCCATTCCACCGACCTTCGGCATGTAGGCGCGCATGATTCCGTACCGCCCCTTGGGCATGATCGGAATATCGGCGCGGGTCAGGTTGGGCGTGAAGCCGAGCCCGATGAAACCGAGGCCCAGCTCATCGGCGACTTCGCGCACTTCCCGAAGATGGTCGCCCGTCTCCTTGCAAATGTCATGCATGGTTTGGAGAGGGGCGCCGGACAGCTCGAACTGACCCCCTGGCTCAAGACTGATGTTTGGCCCGGGCCCTTTACCAGTCGCGCTTGGGCGCTCAAGGCCGATCAGGGTCTGACCACCATCTGGCCGGTCTTCATATACGCCCGTCCAGCCGAAACGCTTCAGCCCGGTCAGGAGAGCGAAAACCCCATTTTCCCCGTCGTAGGGTACCGGCGCGAGCGAGCCCTTCCGGTATCCGAACTTCTCATGTTCGGCGCCGACGCGGAAATCCGATTTCGGCTTGCATCCCTTTGCAAGGGCGCCGATTAGGTCGTCCATATTCAACGGACGATCATTCTTCGAGCTGTCGGCCAAGACCGCCTCTCCCACCACGTCCGTTACCACCAGGATCCCGTCTTCTGACGTCGACGGTTCAACCCGGTCTGAGTATCCGCTTCGAACCGGCCAGCCGCCACATAGTCCGCCTCGGCTTAGGGCTCAAGTCCGACCTCTTTGCGCCAGACCCGACTGCACCACTGCGAGGGCTGCGACAGCCGCCGTTTCCGCCCTCAGAATGCGGGGCCCGAGCGTCACCCGCCGCGCACCGCTCAATCCCAGAATTCGGGTCCGTTCCGCGGGGTCAAAGCCCCCCTCAGGACCGACAAGAACTGCTAGTCGACCGGAATCGTTATCTGTCGCAGCTTCAAGCACAGTCTGAACGCGGTCAAGGTCTTGCGGGGTATCGGGGTCGGTACGGGCGGACGTTTCGTCGCAGAAGAGCAGCGCCGTGTCCGTCGGCCAGGCCGCCACGAAATGATCAAAGCGTTCTGGCGGATCGATCGCCGGAATGTCCAGCCGCTCGCACTGCTCAGCGGCTTCCCTCGCAATCGCGATTAGCCGGGACACATTCGTGTGATCCGCCACGGAACGACGCGTGGTGATGAGGCGAATCCGGCCGACACCCAGTTCCGTCGCCTTTTCTACGGCCCATTCCAGGGCGCTGCGCTTGATGAGAGCCAGGATCAGTTCAACCCCAGACGGCGCGGGTTGCTGACGCAGCATCGTCCGCGGCGTGATCCGCGCAGATCGTTTGTCGAGGTGGGTGAGGCTTGCCATCCATTCCCCATCGCGGCCATTGAACACGACAAGGTCGGCGCCCGGCGCAAGTCGCATCACCGAGCCGACGTACCGCGCCTGATCCGAATTCAGGTCGACGAGCGCGCCGCTGACGAGATCGGCCTCAACGAACAGCCGGATCATGCGCTCAATGGCTTTCGCGCGGCACGGCGGCGCCGCGGCATCCGACGAGAAAATCAAGATCGGCGCCCTGATCGGCCTGCAGGACGTGGGATACGTAGAGGCTCTGGTATCCGCCGGTCATGGTCGGCGGCGGCGGCGTCCACCGCACTCGACGGCGATCAAGTTCCGCCGCGTCCACGTCCAGGTGCAGCCTCCGGGCGAAGACATCGAGCTCGATCATGTCCCCATCTTCCACCAGAGCCAGCGGCCCGCCCGCCGCGGCTTCCGGCGCGACGTGGAGCACCGCGGCGCCATAGGCCGTGCCGCTCATCCGCGCGTCGGAGACCCGCACCATGTCCCGAACCCCCTGCTCCAGCAGCTTCTTCGGGATGGGCATGTTGCCGACCTCCGGCATTCCGGGATAGCCTCTTGGCCCGCAGTTCTTCAGCACCAACACCGTATCGGCCGTCACTGGCAGGTCAGGGTCGTCGACCCGTTCGTGAAAGTCTTCGATGGAGGCGAACGTTAGGGCTGGGCCGCGATGCTGCAGCAGGGCGGGGGTCGCGGCGGACGGCTTGATCACCGCGCCGAGGGGGGCGAGGTTGCCGCGCAGAACGGCGAGGCCGCCTTGTGATGTCAACGGATTGTCCAGCGAGCGGATCACTTCGCGGTCCCAGCAGACGGCTTCGGCGATGTTCTCCCCGACCGACTTGCCGGTGACGGTGAGGGCGTCGAGGCGGAGCCGGTCGGCGATCGTCTTCATCACGGCGGGCACGCCGCCGGCGTAGTAGAAGTCCTCCATCAGGAATCGGCCAGATGGCATCAGGTCGACGATGCAGGGGATGTCGCGCCCGAACGCGTCCCAGTCGTCCAGACTAAACGGCGCGCCCACCCGTCCCGCGATGGCGAGGAGGTGCACCACGGCGTTGGTCGACCCGCCGACCGCGCCGATCACCTTCACGGCGTTCTCGAAGGCCTCGCGGGTCAGGATCTGAGAGGGGCGCAAGTCCTCGTGCACCATTTCGACGATGCGCCGTCCGGCCATCTGGGCGAGCGTGGCGCGGCGCGCATCCGGCCCCGGAATGGCGGCGTTGGTCGGCAGGGCGATCCCCAGCGCTTCGGCCATGGTGGCCATGGTGGAGGCGGTGCCCATGGTGTTGCAGTGCCCCGCCGACCGGCTGTTGGCGGCCTCCGCGTCGAGAAAGGTCGACAGCGGCATGGTCCCGGCGCGCACCTCTTCCGACAGGCGCCAGACATCGGTGCCGGAGCCTAGGGTCCGGCCCTGAAAGCGCCCGTTCAGCATCGGACCGCCGGACACGAGCAGGGTTGGCAAGTCGCAGCTCGCTGCGCCCATCAGCAGCGCGGGTGTAGTCTTGTCGCAACCCGCCAGCAGCACAACGCCGTCTATCGGGTTGGCCCGGATCGACTCTTCCACGTCCATAGAGGCGAGGTTACGGAACAGCATGGCCGTCGGGCGAAGATTGGTTTCGCCCAGCGACATGACCGGAAACTCCACTGGAAAGCCGCCGGCCTGCAGGACGCCGCGCTTCACCCGCTCAGCCAGCTCCCGAAAGTGGGCGTTGCAGGGGGTCAGCTCGGAAAAGGTGTTGCAGATGCCGATGACCGGGCGGCCGTCAAAGCTGTCCGCCGGCTCGCCGTGGTTCTTCATCCAGCTCCGGTGAATGAAGCTGTCGCGGTCGTGTCCGCCGAACCAGGCTTGTGAACGGAGTTTTCTGGTCATGATCGTCAACGCCCTGCCGTCAGCGTCCGTATCGAACGGCCGTACTTGCACTCATGCTACACCCGTGACGCCTGCGCCAAGGGCGGTCTCACCACACAATTCAATTCTGCTGGTGACAGACGCCGCCTCGCCGGGTCAAGATGACCCATGAACTTTGCAAATCCCATTGTCGAGGCGGGCCTATCGGGCCTCGCCGATCTCTTCGCCGACCGCGCCGTCACGCCGGTCGAGGTTTATCAGGCCTATCAATCGCGCATCGACGGCCTGGACGGCGCACTCGGCTGCTTTGTGGCGCAGGATCGCGCCGCTGCGGAAAAGGCGGCTCACGAAAGCGCTGAACGCTGGGCCGCAGGCGAGGCCCGGTCGATGATCGACGGCGCCCCGATCGCCGTGAAGGCCAACATCGCGGTCAAGGGCATGCCCTGGCACGGCGGCGTCGGCGCCTATCGTGACCGGATCGCTGAACGGGACGCCGTCGTGATCGAGAAGCTGCGGGAGTCCGGGGCGGTGATCCTTGGGCTCGTCAATATGCACGAGGGCGCTTTCGGCGCGATGACCGACAATCCCTGGTTCGGCCGCACCCAAAATCCCTGGCGGAACGGTTACAGCGCCGGGGGCTCCTCCGGCGGATCAGCCGCCGCGGTGTCAGCGGGTCTGTGCGCTGCGGCGCTCGGCTCCGACACCCTGGGATCGGTCCGGATCCCCTCGTCATTCACCGGCGTATTCGGCCACAAGCCGACGCAAGGTTTGATCTCCACTGACGGGGTCATGCCTATGAGCTGGACGCTCGACCATGTCGGGGTGCACGGCCGCTCAGCGGACGATTGCGCGCGGTTGCTGGCGGCGTCCTGCGGCGCCGAGGCGGAACTGGCGAGCGAGATCGCAAGGCCTGCCGATCTCGACACGTTGTTGCAGGCGCCTCTCGGGGTGCTGCGTCTCGAAGGCCTGCCGGTTGACGAGGTCGAGGCTGCGGCTCTCACCGCCGCCGTCGCCCATGCAAGACGGCTGGGCTTTGAGGTCGAGGAAGTGACCCTGGAAGGCTACGATATCCAGCGCGCCGTCTTCCTGGGCTGGCTGATCTCGGGCGCGGAGTCGAGCGCGGATCATGCCGAGGCGCTGGCTCGTGATCCCGATGGTTTCTCGAAGGCGTTCCGCGACGATATGGGCTTTGGCGGGGAGCAGACCGCGGCGACCCTCGCAGCCGCCTATCGAGAACTTGCGTCCATGGCCGAGGCCGCCCGCGGCGCGCTGGGGGCGGTTCAGGCCTTGCTTCTGCCGACGACACCGTGCGCCGCCTATCGGTTTGATGACGGCCCTTCAGCCAACGTCGCCCACTACACGACGCTGGGCAATGTCGTCGGCCTTCCGGCCTGCGCTTTCCCCATGGGGCTCACGGATGACGAGTTGCCCTTGTCGAGCCAGGTGCTCGCCTGGGACGATGAGACGGCGCTGGGGCTGGCCCGGGCGCTGGCGGAACCGGTTGGGGCGCCGCCGCGTCACCGGGCTTAGCGCGATCTATTCAGGCGACGCCGTCGTCTTTTGGCGCGATCAGAAAATGCCCGTGCAGCACGGCGATGGGGGCTGATCGGGTCTCCTGCCACGCCTCGACCTGCACATTGGCGATCCGTCGCCCCGCCTTGCGGATATTGGCCCGCGCAAAGGTGTCCCGCGGACGTCCGCTGCGCAGATAGTCGATGGTGACGTCGATCGTGCGGGGCAGGCCAACCAGACCCTGCCCGACGGACAGTTGCGCCACCGCGGTCATCTCCAGAAACGCCCCGATCACGCCGCCATGCAAAGCGGGCAGAACCGGATTGCCGATCAGCCGGTCAGAATAGGGCAGGACCGCTGTCATTTCATCGCCTGCGAGATCCGCGCGCACGCCCAAAAACACGGCGTAAGGGATCCGCCCCAACAGGTCCGCAAGCTGCTTGTTCAGATCCTGCCCTGTATCGCTCATATCGCTGTCGCCTTCGACGAACGCCGCGCACTCGTGTTCAGCATAAAGGCGGCCTGCGCCGTCGCTACCGGATCGCCGCGGTCGCGGTCATAGGCCTGACCTCTGACGAAGGCGACGGAGCGGGTCACCTTGTAGCAATGGGCGTGGCAAAAGACGCCAAGGCCGGGCTCGGCCGAGCGCATGTAGTCGATGCGAAGATCCAGCGTCGCAATGGTCTGGTAGTCCTTCAGGGCCGCCATAACCGCCTGTCCGCAGGCGTGGTCCAGTAAGGCGGTCACCACGCCGCCGGCGATGACGCCGCGCTCCGGGTCGCCGACAAGGTCGGAGCGAAACGGGACGTGCAGGACAACCTCCGCCGTTTCAACGGACGCAACAGTCATTCCCAGAGCCGACGCGTGCGGCGCCATGATCATCATGTGGGGCAAGAGGCCCGGAGGATTTGAGATCTGATCGGTCATGACAGACACCTTAAACGGCTCGCAATACGGGCGTCGACCCACATCCGAGCGTTCGAATCGTCGTTCCCCTTGAAGACAAGGCCATTCAGCGTGATATAAGGGCCACGCCCGCCATGGGCGTCATTAAGGGAACTGTTCGCCATGAGCGATTTCGATCGCCGCTTCGCGCGTCCGTCCGCCGTCATCGACATGTCCGTCGACGCGGGCCTGCGCGCTTTCATGCTGGGCGTCTATAACAAGCTCGCCCTGGGCCTCGTCCTGTCGGGCGCACTGGCCTACGCTTTCGCCTATACCCCGCTGGCGAGCCTATTTTACGTCATGGAGGGTTCGCAGCCCGTGGGCCTGACCATGATTGGGATGGCGATCCGTTGGGCGCCGCTCGTCGTTTTGCTGGCCGCCGGCTTTCTGATGCGCAATCCAACACCGCAAAGCGCCGCCGCCATCTACTGGACCATCGTATCCTTGATCGGGTCCAGCCTGTCGGTCTGGTTCATGATCTACCAACTCGGCAGCGTTGCGCAGGTGTTCTTCATCACCGCCGCTGCGTTTGGTGGTTTGAGCCTCTGGGGCTACGTCACCAAGAAAGACCTGTCCGGCTTCGGTTCGTTCCTGATCATGGGCCTGTTCGGGATCATCATCGCGTCGGTGGTCAACATGTTCGTGCACTCAAGCGCGATCAGCTTCGTTGTCTCGATCCTCGGCGTCCTGATCTTCGCCGGGCTGACCGCCTATGACACGCAGCGTCTGAAGATGACCTACTACCAGTTGGGTGGAAACGAAGCCGCGATGGGCGTCGCGACCAGCTATGGCGCGCTGTCGCTCTATCTCGACTTCATCAACCTCTTCCAGTTCCTGATGTCGATCCTGGGCGGCAATCGCCGCTGATCCCAAGGTTCGCCTGACGACGGACGTATTGATCGGGGGTCGGTAGCGTAAAGCCGCCGACCCCCTTTTTCGTATCGAGGGCTGACGCAAGACCATGATCCGGCTGTTCGCCGCAGTGCCTGTCCCTGAGGAGATCGCAGAGGGCCTTGCCAGACGCCAGCAGGGCCTGCCTCGTGCGCGCTGGTCTCCGGCTGAAAAGCTCCACATCACTTTGAGCTTCTACGGGGAACTCACCGAGGAAACAGCCGGGGAGCTCGACAGCGCCCTGTCCGCCATCTCGTTGCCGATGTTCGACCTCCGTTTGAGCGGCGTCGGCGCGTTCAACGACGGCGCGGAGGTTCGGGCCGTCTGGGCGGGGGTTGCAGAATCGTCGGAGCTTTCACGGCTGGCGGCGAAATGCGCTACGGCCGGTCGGCGGCTGGGTGTGAAGTCGGATGATCGAACCTACCGACCGCATGTGACCCTGGCCTATCTGCGAAGAACGCCGCCCGATCGAGTCGCCGCCTGGGTTCTCGGTCACAATCTCCTGCAGTCACCAGTATGGACGGTCGACCACTTCGCCCTCTATTCGAGCTGGAAGGGTCCGGACGGCTCGCATTATGATCTCGAGAGGGTCTATAGGCTGAGAAGCCCCACACCGACACGAGCCGAAACATGACCGTCCGTCCCCGTCGCAGCGTTCTCTACATGCCCGCCTCGAACCAGAAGGCGATCGATAAGGCGCGCACTTTACCCTGCGACGCCGTGATCCTCGATCTCGAGGACGCAGTGGCGCCCGAGGCGAAGGACGTGGCGAGGGCCCAGGCCGTTGAGGCGGTGAAGGCCGGCGGGTTCGGTCGCCGCGAAGTCATCATCCGCGTCAATGGGCTAGATACGCCCTGGGGCGCAGCGGATCTGGCCGCAGCAGCGCTGGCCGGCCCCGACGCAGTCCTTGTCCCCAAGATCAATGATGGCGCTGATGTCGCGCGTTATGACGCACGCATCGACAGCGCCCCCGCCCACACCCGCCTCTGGACGATGATCGAGACGGCCAAGGTTCTGTTCCATCTCGAAGACGTGGCCGCATCCTCAGCCACATCCCGCATGACCTGCTGGGTGATGGGCACGAACGATCTGGTCAAAGAGACCGGCGCGCGGCTCACGGTCCGTCGGGACGCCTTGTTCGCACCCCTCTCGCTCAGTGTTGCGGCGGCGAAGGCCTACGGCCTGACGATCCTGGACGGGGTGTTCAATGGGCTTGAGGATGTCGAGGGCTTCACGGCCCAGTGCCTGCAAGGGGTCGAATTCGGCTTCGACGGCAAGACCCTCATCCACCCCAGCCAGGTGGAACCGGCAAATACAGCGTTCAGCCCGACGGAAGACGAGATCGCGTTCGCCCGCGCCGTGATTGCCGCCTTCGCCCTGCCGGAGAACCAGGATCGCGGCGCGATCCGCGTGGATGGGAAGATGGCGGAGCGACTGCATCTGGCTCAGGCCGAAAAGACGGTCGCTGTCGCGGACGCGATCGCTAATTCCTGACGCACCCGCGCCGGACTCTCTCAGAATATACGTTTAGCTCCCAGGGCGCCCGAGACCTTCGCCCAGCGAACGTTACGCGCCTTTGGGAGATTTGGACGCATGTCCGGTGTCAGAATTCTGAGGGAAGCAGAGCCCCATCCGACGCGTCTGGTCGTCGCCACGGCAGTGTCGCTGCTCAGTCTGCCTATGGCGGCCATGGCCGGCTGTCTTGGGTATCTGGAGCTCGACTACAGTTTCGCGTCGAACGATCTGACCGTGTTTAATATTGGACCGGCGTGGCCAATCGCCTGTGTCCTCGGTCCGGCGTGCGCCTGGGGCGCCTACATTCTGGGGGCGCGGAAGCTCCCCTGGCTGTTCATGATCGGGCCGTTCCTGTTTGACGTCGCGGGTCTCGTCACCATCTTGCATCATTGAGACGATTTCGTTTCGGTCTATCCCGCGGGCTCTGACAAGGAATCGTAGGCGGCGTTCGCCCAGCGCTTGTGCACCCAGAACCATTCCCGGGGCCGCGCGCGGACCTGGGTCTCGATGAACGCGTTCACCTGCGCCACGCCATATTCGAGATCCGCGGTGCGCGAACCTGTCCGCCTAAGGGCGATCGGCTCGTGAACCGTCACGCGAAAGCGGGCATTGGGCAGGCGCTCGACCGTCATCGGTTGCAGATCGGCGCCAAAGCGCAGGGCGAGCCGCGTCGGCGCGGCTGCGGTATGCGCCGGTTGACCCATGAAGGGCGCCGCGACGCCGCCGTTGAACTTCTGATCGTTCATCAGCGCGACGGACTCCCCGCGCTTCATCGCCTCCAGCAACTCGCGACTGCCG
>CAIUZX010000324.1 GCA_903903715.1 uncultured Caulobacterales bacterium | reverse complement strand
TGGTACGACAACGAGTGGGGCTTCTCGACGCGGATGAGCGACATCGCGATCGAAATCGCCAAGCTGATCTAGCGACCCATGGCTTTCCGCACGCTCGACGACGCCGACCTGCAGGGCAAGCGCGCGCTCGTCCGCGTGGACTTCAACGTCCCGATGGAGAACGGCAAGGTCACCGACGACACCCGGCTGCGCGCCGCGGTTCCGACCATCGAGAAGCAGCGGGCCGGCGGCGCGAAGGTGATCCTGCTCGCCCACAACGACCGGCCCAAGGGCAAGGTCGTGCCGAGCATGAGCCTTGAGCCGATCGTCGCGCCGCTGTCGAAGGTGCTGGGCCTCCCCGTCGCCTTCGCCGACGACTGCATCGGGCCGCACGCCCGCGCGGCGGTGAACGCCATGGCGCCGGGCGACGTGCTGCTGCTGGAGAACGTCCGCTTCCACCCGGGAGAAGAAGCCAACGACCGAAGGTTCGCCGACGCCCTGGCGGCCAATGGCGACCTCTATGTGGACGACGCCTTCTCCACGGCGCACCGGGCGCACGCCTCGACCGAGGCGCTCGCCCACCGCCTGCCGGCCTATGCCGGCGAGCAGATGCGGCTGGAGCTCGACGCGCTCGACCGCGCGCTGGGCAACCCCGAGCGGCCGGTGATGGGCATCGTGGGCGGCTCGAAGGTCTCCACCAAGCTCGACCTCCTCAAGCACCTGGTGACCAAGCTCGACAAGCTGGCCATCGGCGGCGGCATGGCCAACACCTTCCTCTACGCCCAGGGACACGACGTCGGCGCCTCCTACTGCGAGAAGGAGCTGGCCGAAACCGCCCGCGACATCATCCGCCTGGCCGGCCAGAACAACTGCAAGCTCTTCCTGCCGCTGGACGTGGTGGTGGCCGAGAAGATGGCCCCCGGCGCCCCGGCCCGCGTGCGCGACCCGGGCTCCATCGACGACGACGAGCGCATACTCGACGCCGGGCCCGAGACCATCGAGCGCCTGGAGCGCGCCATGGGCAACTCCAAGACCCTGGTGTGGAACGGCCCGCTGGGGGTCTTCGAGATCCCGCCCTTCGACAAGGGGACCGTGGAAGCGGCGCGCCATGCCGCCAAGCTCGTCCGCGAGGGGAAGCTGGTGGCGGTGGCCGGCGGCGGTGATACCATCGCGGCCCTGAACGCGGCGGGAGTCGTCGACGACTTCACCTTCGTCTCCACGGCCGGCGGCGCGTTCCTCGAATGGATGGAAGGCAAGACCCTGCCCGGCGTGGCGGCGCTGACGAAACAGGCTACGGTCGACTCGTAAGAAACACAGGAAGAACAGGCGGAGACCATGGCCCGGATCACCCTGCGACAGCTCCTCGACCACGCCGCCGAGCACGGCTACGGCGTGCCGGCGTTCAACATCAACAACATGGAGCAGGGCCTGGCGATCATGCAGGCCGCCGAAAAGACCGGCGCCCCGGTGATCATCCAGGCCAGCCGCGGCGCCCGGTCATACGCCAACGACATCGTACTGGCGGGCCTGATCGACTCCCTGGTCGATCTCTATCCGCACATTCCGATCTGCATGCACCAGGACCACGGCAACAACGAAGCCACCTGCGCCACCGCCATTCAGTTCGGCTTCACCAGCGTGATGATGGACGGCTCGCTCGAAGCCGACGCCAAGACCCCCGCCAGCTTTGACTACAACGTCCGCGTCACCCGGGCGGTCGTCGACATGGCCCATTGGGTCGGCGCCTCCGTCGAGGGCGAGATCGGCGTGCTCGGCAGCCTGGAAACGGGCATGGGCGAGAAGGAGGACGGCCACGGCTTCGAAGGCAAGCTCGGTCACGACCAACTCCTGACCGATCCCGACCAGGCCGCCGACTTCGTCAAGGCCACCGAGGTCGACGCCCTGGCCATCGCCATGGGCACCAGCCACGGCGCCTATAAGTTCACGCGCAAGCCCGAGGGCGACATCCTGGCGATGAACGTGATCGAGGCGGTGCACAAGCGCCTGCCCAACACCCACCTGGTGATGCACGGCTCCTCGGCGGTGCCACAGGACCTGCAGGACATCATCAACCAGTACGGCGGCGAGATGCCCCAGACCTGGGGCGTGCCGATCGAGGAGGTGCAGCGCGGCATTCGCCACGGCGTGCGCAAGATCAACATCGACACCGACTGCCG
>CAIUZX010000323.1 GCA_903903715.1 uncultured Caulobacterales bacterium | reverse complement strand
GAAGTCCCGGTAGAGCAGGCCCTTCTGGTGAAGGCGCTCAAGCGCTGCGTGATAGTCGGCGAGATGGTCCGACTGGCGCAGCACGGGTTGTTCCCACGCAAGACCCAGCCAGGCGAGGTCGTCGTAGATCGCCGCCTCGAACTGCGGTCGGCAGCGGGTGACGTCGATGTCCTCGATGCGCAGGATGAAGCGTCCGCCCGCCGCGCGCGCGGCGTCGAAGGCCTTCAGCGTCGAATAGGCGTGTCCAAGATGCAGAAGACCGGTGGGGGAGGGCGCAAACCGGGTGACGAAGGACGAGGCCAGGTCTGGCCTCACCGCGCCGAGAAGGCGCCCGTGCGCTTCAACAGTTCACGGTAAAAGTTCAGTTCGCCCCCGACGGCGGTCTTCAGCGGATCGAATTGCGCGAAACCGCCCATCTCCGCCACCCCGTGCGCTGCGCACCAGCCGGCGGTGGTCGCGAGCTCAATCGCCACGGGATCGTCAGGATCCGCCAGCCCCGCCGCAATCATCGCCGAGCGGACGATGGCGTAGGCGGAGTGGTCCTTCTCGTGCACATCCGGCGGCAGCGCCTCCATGTTGCGGGCGCAGTCATACATCAGGCGATAGAGCGCAGGATTGTCGCGGGCGAACAGAACATAGGATACGCCGATGACTGTCAGGCGTTCTTGCGGATCGTCGCTGCACTTGGCCAGCTCCTGCTCCATCACGATGCCGAGCTCTTCAAAGCCGAGTTGGCCGACCGCGAGCACCAGTTCCTGCTTGTCCTTGAAGTGGTGGTAAGGGGCTGCTGGGGACACGCCCGCCTCCCGCGCCACGCCGCGCAGGGACAGGGCCTGGGCGCCGTCGCGAATGATGATCGCCCGCGCCGCCTGGATCAGCGCATGGCGCAGATCGCCATGGTGATAGGGGCGGCCATCCGCGGCCGTGGTCGGCTCGATCGTGTCGGTCACGCAAACGCCCTTCCGATCCCGAGGGAACAAACCTCACTTTTCGCATTCATTCGGTTCGTCCCGCAATCCTTAATGCAATCAATTGTGTGTCGACCGAACTTCCCGGGCGTTAGGCGGCGGCGCCAGCAGGGGTGACCAGACAATCACCCGTCCCATAGATTTTTATGTGAACGCTGTAAAGATTATCTTGACAGCGCTTAGATGGCTTGTTATCTAAGCATCGTCAAGATCAAAGCGGCCGGGTCGTCCGGCCTGAAGATCACTCGCAAAGGGATATTGTGATGACGAAACCTGTTCGCGCCCAAGTCGCTGCTTTCCGTGTTGTGGAACGCCTTATGGACCGCGCCGGTCTGTTCCTGCTGCTGGCCCTCAGCCTCGCCACCGCGGGCGCCACGGCCGCCGCCGGCCTCTAAAGTCCTGCCGTCTCGCTTGGCGGGAGTGGAAGTGTTAGGTGCAGGACATGGCCTCCTCCCCGGACCTGTCCGCCCTGCACATCACTCCCGCCGGCGAACCATTTCCGCCGTCTGAGGCTGAGATCGCCGAGGCGCGCGAGCGCCTCGCCACGGTCTGTCCGGTCATGGGCGCCGCCCATGCCGCCACGCCGGAGTTCAGTTGGCGCATACGGCCGGGCGGGTTCGCCGGCCTGACCCGGATGATCGTCGAGCAGCAGGTCTCGGTCGCCTCCGCCGCCGCCATCTGGCGACGGGTGCAGGAGGGGCTGGGAGAGATCACCCCCGCCGCCATTCTTGCGCGGGACGAAGAGGCCCTGCGGAGCCTCGGCCTCTCCCGTCCGAAGGTCCGCTATGTGCGCGGCCTCGCCGAGGCCGTTGCTCGCGGGGCCCTCGACTTCGATAGCCTTCATCACATGAACGATGGCGAAGCGACAGCGGCCCTGACGGCGCTCAAGGGCGTCGGCGCCTGGACGGCGGAGACGTTTCTCATGTTCTGTCATGGCCGCCGCGACATGTTTCCCGCTGCGGACGTCGCCCTGCAGGAGGCGCATCGCGCCGCATCCGGGTTGGAGGCGCGGCTAAGCGCTGTGGCCCTTTCGGAACACGCGCTCGCCTGGCGTCCGCACCGCAGCACGGCGGCGCAGCTCCTTTGGGCTTATTACGGCGTGTTGCGCGCACGCATCTCTTCAGCCCCCAAAGGGACTTCAGAGGGCGGATAACGAGACCGTCATGGAGACGTCGCCGAATCTCCACTATTTAGGGGTCGTCGCGTAAAGCGAAGATCGGTCCGTCAGCGAGAAGGAGCTCTGTCTTCACGTCGCAGGTATCGTCAGATCATCGCCCGCTCTCTGATCGGAGGGCGAGAACATGCCCGTCCTCTCTTGCGAGGGCGAGTTGATGAAGGTGTTTGAACATCCGCCGTCGGGTTTCCCGGCTCTGGTGCTGAACGCCGATTTCCGGCCCTTGTCCTATTATCCGCTGTCGCTCTGGCCCTGGCAGGAGACGATCAAGGCAGTGTTCCTGGAGCGGGTGGAGGTGGTCACCTCCTATGACCAGATGGTCCGCTCCCCGTCCTTCGAGATGGCCCTGCCGAGCGTGGTGGCGCTCAAGACCTATATTCCGCAGGACCGGCCGCCCGCCTTCACAAGGTTCAACCTGTTCCTCCGCGATTCCTTCGCCTGCCAGTACTGCGGACGGGGGGAGGACCTGACCTTTGACCACATCATTCCCCGCTCACGAGGTGGGCGTACGACGTGGGAGAACATCGTCACCGCCTGCGCGCCCTGCAATCTCACCAAGGGCGGCCGCACGCCGCGGGAGGCGCAGATGTCCCTCCGTCGCAACGTGCATCGCCCCAGCGCCTACGAGCTCCAGGACCTTGGCCGCCGCTTCCCCCCCAACTACCTCCACGCGAGCTGGATGGACTACCTCTACTGGGATATCGAACTGGAGGCGTGAGGCGGTCACTGCCGCCTCAACCTTCCTCCCCAAGCTTCGTCACCACCACCGAGGCGTTCGCGTCGCCGCACTGTCTGGCCACGGCCTCGGCGGCGGCGATGGCGGCTTCGCGGACAGCGAGGGAGACGTGGAGCAGGATGATCGCGCAGCCGTTCATCTTCATCGGGTTCAGCGGCGGGCGCAGGCGCGTCTGGATGGCGGTTCCGCGCAACCCCGGCGCCGTTTCCAGACCGCGCAGCATGTGGTCGAGGGTCTCAAGATCCTTGATCGGCGCCCAAATGATCACGCTCGGCGCGGGGCGGCGGCGCATCAGGTCGGCGCAGGTCGCCACGACCCGATCATGGTCGTCGCCGCTCTCGTAAGGCGGATCGATCAGGACGACGGTGGCGCGGTCCGGAGCATTCGGCAATTGCAGCGCCGCGTCGAAGCCGTCGGCGGCGCGGATGTCGAGGCGGGGGCCGTCGCGGCCGGCGGCGCGGGTCAAGGCGGCGGTCAGCCCTTGCGCCTCTTCCGGATGAAGTTCGCAGGCGATCAGCTGGTCGCCGCGTCCCAGCCTCGCCGCCGCGAGGAGGGGAGAGCCGGGATAGTGCGTCACGGCGCCCCTGTTGACCTGCATGACGGCCTCCACGAGGGGTCCGAGCGCCGCATCGACTGGCCCCTCCAGGAGCCGTCCGATTCCCGCCGCCGCCTCGCCTGAGCGCACAGCCTGGGCCCCGGAGAGGTCATAGATCCCAGGGCCGGCATGGGTGTCTAGCAAGGTGATCTTCCGACCGCCGCGCTTCATATCGTCCAGCAGGGCGAGCAGCGTTGCGTGCTTCACCAGATCGGCGAAGTTGCCCGCGTGAAAGTGATGTCGATAGTTCATGCGCCTCGGGTCCCTGGACTATCCCCTAGGGGTTTGCAGGCGACTTGTCCAAACCGAAGGCTCTGGCGGTCGCGCGTAGGTCAGGGGAGGGGGGACAAGAGTCCGATCATGTTGCCGGCGGGATCGCGAATCCAGGCGAAGGTGCGACCGTCCGGGAGATTCGCAGGCCCGACAAGCACCTTGCCGCGACCTGCAATGACCTTGTCCAGCGCCACGCTGACATCGTCCACCTGAATATAGATGAGCACGTAGTTTTCCGGCGGGTGGCCAAGCGTATTCAGCATTCCCGACGGGCCACCCTCGAGTCCTTCAATGATCGGTCGCACATCTCCCAGTTCGAGAAATGTCCAGCCAAATATTTCGCTGTAAAATTGCGAAAGCTTTACGGAGTCCTTGGATCCGATTTCAAAATGTACCACGGGTGAGGGCATGAAAATTCCAAATCAGCGATATGAATACATTTCGTGACTGAGACTAAGGCCGGTTTTGCAGCGCTGTCGAGCGCTCAAGCCGGCCGCCTGCCCATATTGGGCGTATTTCACCTTTACATCGCAAAACAAAAACAAATTGCACGCAAAGGGTTTGAGGTGGCATAGATCGAGTCGACTCAACCGCGCATGGCTGTGCGGCTTCGAGGCTTCCCAAAATCAATGACGCCGGTTGCAGGTTCAACCGGACAAGACAGGTTCAGGAGATACAATATGAGGTTGTCCCGCAACGCGCTGGACGTCGCATGTGCAGGATCAGGCGCGGCAAGATCACGTGTCGCGCTCTGGGCGTTGGTGGGGGCCTTGGGCTTCGTGGCGCTCTTGTTCATGGCGTCTTCCGGCTGGCGGAGCATCGGTTGGCGCGCAGGATTGTTTTGTGCGCTCGCGGCGCTCGTTCCAGAGCCAAGGAG
>CAIUZX010000322.1 GCA_903903715.1 uncultured Caulobacterales bacterium | reverse complement strand
TTGAGATGATATTTTGGCATTTATAATGCCAATTTAGCGCGAAAGAGCCGCCAGTGACACGATTGAGAGTCATCCTGCTCGCCGTCGTTCTGGTCGCAGGCCTCGTCCTGTGCGGGCTGTGGCTCAAGCGCGGCGAACTCGCCGTGGCGCTGATGTCGAAGATCTATGAGCGCGCCATGGGCGCCGATCCGATCAAGGCCTTGCCCGATGGGTTGAGCGTTGGGCTATGCGGTTCCGGCTCCCCCATGCCCGATCCGACGCGGGCCGGCCCCTGCACTGTGGTGGTGGCGGGACGCCAGGTGTTCGTCGTCGATTCCGGCACGGGCAGCACGAAAAACCTCTCCCTGATGAACCTGCCCCCCGCCGCCGTCAGCGCGGTCTTCCTCACCCATTTCCATTCGGATCACATCGCCGATCTTGGGGAACTGCTGCTGCAGCACTGGGCGTCCGGCGCGTCGAAGCAGCCTCTGGCGGTCTATGGCCCGACGGGGGTGGATCAGGTCCTCTCAGGCTTCGAGGCGGCCTACAGCCTCGACCGCGGCTATCGCATCGCCCACCACGGACCGACGGTGGTTCCGCCAAGCGGCTTCGGCGGGGAAGCGCACGCCTTCGCCGTCGACAAGGCCGCGCCCGACGTACTGCTGATCGATACGCCGGACCTGAAGGTCTACGCCGTTCCCGTCGATCACGGCGTGGTCGACGCCGCAGCCGGTTATGTCTTCGTCTACAAGGGCCGCAAGGTCGTGATCAGCGGCGATACTAAGGCCAGCCCGAGGCTGGAAGCTGCGGCCCAGGGCGCCGACGTGCTGGTGCATGAGGGCCTCGCCCCCAATCTCGTGGCGGCGCAACGCGAGGCGGCGCTGAAGGGCGGTCGGGAGAACCTCGCCGCCATCTTCCACGACATCCTCACCTATCACACCACGCCCGAAGAGGCGGCGGGGATCGCCGAGCGGGCGCATGTGCGCATGCTGCTCTTCACTCACGTGATCCCGCCCCTGCCCTTCAAGGCGCTGAACGGCCCCTTCCTCGGCAAGGCGCACGAGATCTTTCACGGCAAGATCCGCGTCGGTCGCGACGGGGACTTCGTCACCCTGCCCCCGGGCGGGACCGAAATCCGCCGCACCAACCGGCTGAACGTGCTTTTCTAGGGAGACCGCCATGACCCTCTTTCCGCCGAGCACCAATGCCGACTATCGGGGCAGCAGCCTCGCCGTCGGCTTCCTGATCCTGTCCGCCGTCCTGACCATCGTTCCGGGCGCGATCCACTACTTTCTGCCGGACGGGGGCGCGGGCGTCATCGCGCACATCGATCTCGCCACCAGAGCCGACACCATCATCGCCATCTTCGCCTGGTACGGGGCGATGCAGATCCCCTTCGGGCTCCTCGTCCTGATCATCGCCCTGCGCTACTGCACCCTCGTTCCGCTGACCCTGTTGATGCTGCTGATCATGCAGGCCTTGAGCGCGTATTCCGCCTGGTTCTGGAAAGGCGCCCACGGCGACCACCACCCGCCAGAGCACTACGCCAGCGCGGCGTTCCTTGTGCTAGGGCTGCTGTTCCTCTTCCTCTCCCTGCGCCAGCGCGCGCCCAAGGAAACGTCCCGATGATCTCTCAGGTCCAGGTCCGCCGCGCAGACTTTGCGCAGACGCGCATCG
>CAIUZX010000321.1 GCA_903903715.1 uncultured Caulobacterales bacterium | reverse complement strand
TGTCCAGAAGGTCATCTCCGCCTTCTGCGAAGTGCGCGACCAGATCAAGGCGAGGCAGCCATGACCCAGACCATGCGCGGACTTTCCAAGCTGCACGCAAAGCCCGGCATCTGGCGCGTCGAGGCGGAGATCCCGAGGCCCGGCCCGCAGGACGTACTGATCCGCGTGCGCCATACCGCCATCTGCGGCACCGACGTGCACATTTATAACTGGGACGCCTGGGCTCAGGCGACCATCCCTACGCCGATGATCGTCGGGCACGAGTTCGCGGGCGAGATCGTCGAGATCGGCTCCGCAGTCGACCGTCCGCTGAAGGTCGGCCAGAGGGTCTCGGGCGAAGGCCACATCGTCAATCTGCACTCCGCCGCCAGCCGCGCCGGACGCTTCCACCTCGACCCGGAGACGCAAGGCGTCGGCGTGAACCGCCAGGGCGCCTTTGCCGACTATCTGTGCCTTCCCGCCTTCAACGTCGTGCCCCTGCCTGAAGAGGTGCCGTCGGAGATCGGCGCCCTGCTCGACCCCTTCGGCAACGCCGTGCACACGGCCCAGCAGTTCGACCTGATGGGCGAGGACGTGCTCGTCACCGGCGCAGGCCCCATCGGCGCAATGGCCGCCGCCGTCGCCAAGAGAGCGGGCGCGCGGACCGTCGTCATCACCGATCAGAACGACTATCGCCTCGGCCTCGCCGCGGCTCTCGCCGACGTGCGTCCCGTCAACATCTTGAAGGAAGATCTGAAGGACGTGATGGCGGAGCTGAAGATCGCCACCGGCTTCTCGGTCGCCCTCGAGATGTCCGGCGCCCCGCCCGCGATCCAGCAGGCGATCGACAGCCTCGGCATGGGCGGGAACCTCGCCATGCTGGGCATCCCGACGGGAACGATGGCGGTGAACTGGTCGGATATCATCATGAAGGCCATCACCGTGCGCGGCGTTTATGGCCGCGAGATGTTCGAGACCTGGCGCAAGATGTTCGGCCTGATCCGCGGCGGCCTCGATCTCACCCCGCTGATCACGCACCGTCTGCCGATGGAGGACTTCCAGCCCGGCTTCGAGGCGGCCGTCGCGGGCCGCGCCGGCAAGGTCGTGCTCGACTGGGCCGCCTGAAGGCCAGACGCCCTCTAGCTTCGTGCGCCTAAACCGGCTTAGTCTCCCCGTCTGATTTTTACGGGGGATGCACCATGATGACGGCTCGGGCTTGGATGGTCAGCGCAGCTTGCGCAGCGCTGATGACGGCGAACGCTGCGATGGCTGCAACGCCCCCTAGCCCCATTTCGGGCGCCATGGCGGGCTTCACCCCCGATCACGCCAAGGCCCAGCGCACCCTGGAAGCGAACTTCGACGCGGCCATCGACCCCGCCGAGATGAAGGCGTGGCTGCTGGACATGTCGTCCCTGCCCAACCACGTCGGCTCGGCGCACGACAAACAGAATGCCGACATGATGCTGGCGAAGTTCAAGTCTTGGGGCTGGGACGCGCGGATCGAGACCTTCTATATCCTCTATCCGACGCCTCAGAAGCTGTCGCTGGAGCTTCTGGGACCCAAACCCTTCACGGCGGCGCTGAAGGAAACGCCGGTAGAGGGCGACCGGACCTCGGGCAAGACGGACGACGCCCTGCCGCCCTATGTCGCCTATCAGGGCGACGGCGATGTCACGGCGGACCTCGTCTATGTGAACTATGGCATGCCGGACGACTATGCGACGCTGGAGCGGATGGGCGTCTCGGTGCGCGGCAAGATCGTCATCGCCCGCTATGGCGCAGGCTGGCGCGGCCTCAAACCCCAGCTCGCGCAAGAGCACGGCGCGTTGGGCTGTCTGATCTATTCGGATCCGGCGGATGACGGCTACGGCACGGACGACGTCTGGCCAAAGGGCGGCCAGCGTCCGCCCCAGGGCGTGCAGCGCGGCTCCGTCCAGAAGATGATGGTCTATGCGGGCGATCCCCTCACCCCCGGCGTCGGCTCGACCAAGGACGCCAAGCGCCTGACCCGCGAGACGGCGGAGACCATCCTGAAGATCCCGGCCCTGCCGATCTCCTACGCGGACGCGAAGCCTCTGCTGGAAGCGTTAGGCGGCCGGGTCGCGCCGGCCAACTTCCGCGGCATGCTGCCGATCACCTACCATGTCGGCGGCGTCGGCGCCGCGTCAGCGCATCTGGTCGTCAAGTCGGACTGGAGCCAAAAGCCCATCTACAACGTCATCGCGGTGATGAAGGGCAAGGACTATCCCGACCAATGGATCGTGCGCGGCAATCACCACGACGGCTGGGTGTTCGGGGCCAATGACCCCCTCTCCGGCAATGTCGTGCTGATGGAGGAGGCCAAAGCCATCGGCGCCCTGGCCAAGACCGGCTGGCGGCCCAAGCGCACGCTGGTCTATGCGAGCTGGGACGCTGAAGAACCCGGCCTGATCGGTTCGACCGAATGGGCGGAGCAGCACGCCGCCGAGCTGCAGAAGAAGGCGCTGGCCTACATCAACTCCGACTCCAATGACCGCGGTTTCCTGGGCGCGGAGGGCAGCCACAGCCTGCAGACCCTGGTCAATCAGGTCGCGGGCGACGTGCCCGATCCGCAGACCGGCGTCAGCGTCGGGGAGCGTCTGCGCGCCCAGCTGATGGTGCGCGCGGCCCAGCCGGGGGCGCGGGAAGACGCCAAGGCGCTCGGCGAGATCGCCGCGACCGACCGCGAACTGCCGCTCCTGCCGCTGGGATCAGGGTCAGACTACACCCCGTTCATCCAGCATCTCGGCGTCGCCAGCCTCAATCTCGGCTATGGCGGCGAGGGCGACCACGGCGGGGTCTATCACTCGATCTACGACAGCTATGACCACTACATCCGCTTCGGCGACCCAACCTTCGCCTACGAGACCACGCTGGCGAAGACGGCGGGCCGCATCATCCTTCGGCTCGCGGACGCCGACGCGCCGCCGATGCGCCTCGCCCCCGTGGCGGAAGGGATCGAGCGCTATCTGAAAGAGGTCAAGGGCCTCGTGGACAAGGCCAAGGCCGAGGATGCGAAGCTGTCCAAGCTGTTGCAGGCCAAGGCG
>CAIUZX010000320.1 GCA_903903715.1 uncultured Caulobacterales bacterium | reverse complement strand
CTCTCGGTCAGCTCGGCGCCCAGCGCGGTCGAGGGGATCTCGTAGAAGGTGATCAGGCTGCGCACCAGGATCGCCATGGCCAGCAGGTAGAAGAACAGTTGATCCTGGCTGAGCCCCGCCGGCGGCCGCCACAGGAAATAGAAGGCGACGGCCGCGGGTATGGCGGCGAAGTACATGAACGGGTGGCGGCGTCCCCACCGGCTCGCCCAGTTGTCGCTGATCATGCCGACCAGGGGATCGAGCACGGAATCGACCGCCAGAGCGATCATGATGGCCAGCCCGACCATCGCCGACGGCAAGCCGAGCACCTGATTGTAGAAGAGCAGGAGCAGTGAGCTGAAGCCGTTGTCCTTCACACCGTAGGCGACGGAGCCGAGGCCGTAGAACAACTGGGTGACAAGTCCGACGCGCGGTCGGGAGTGCGCTACAGTCATGCGTGCGGCCGAACCAGTGTCGGACCCAGTGCGCTCACGTCACCCATCGCCGCTCTCTCCCCATAATCCTCGCTGTCCGCCTGCGCGGATCTTCAGATCAGGCTAGGGCAAGCTACGGCTTTACGCCACTGTCAGATGCGTCTGGTCAGCTGCAAGGCCCGCTCCAGCCCGGGAGGTGACGGGCCAGGTCGCACTGGGCGAGCTTCAGCGATTTGGCGAGCGCTGCATCGAAGTCTGTCTCCACCAACTTGGCCTTGATCCGGCGGCGCAGGAAATCGGCCCAGGTGAACTCTGCAAACGGGGTCGTATCCTTCGCGTAGCCGCCGGAGCGGCGCAGCGCGCCGGACAGGCTGCGATAAGGATCGTCCTTCAGGTCTGTGATCTTGTTCGGGAGGTCCGAGAAGTCGCAGCGCACGCCATCTTCGTTGTAGGGATGGCACCAGGTGCGGTTGTCGGCGAAGGTCCAGAATTCCTCCTTCGTCAAGTGGCTCAGGTCCGCCACCACGGTGGTCAGCACGTCGGTGACCCCGTCGTCGATCAGAGCGCGGGCGAGGTGGTGGTGATCGATCACGAACAGCTTGTCCTTCGGCCCCTTGAGGACCGGGATCATGTGGTCGCCCAGAAACGTCTGCGCGGACTGGTCGGACTTCTGCCGCCAGCTCTCGCGCTTTTGCTCGACCTCACGATAACCGACGGTCATCTGGGTGGGGCGAAGATCGTCCAAACGGACGGGGGTCACGCGGGGTTCGCGGGGCGACATGGACTGGCCTCCAAAATTCAGGTCGGCGGACCATACAGCCAGGATGAAATTTAGTCAGTATACATCGTTAATTTTCATCAAAATTATTGAACAGGCTGCATAAAAAAACCGCCGTTTCCGGCGGGTTTTCAATGAGTTGGCGGTTATTTTGCGGATCAGGCGGCGTTGGAGATTCTGGCTCTGGCGTCGTCCGAGAGCACGAATTTGCCGACGAGTCCGACGAGTCGGTCGGCTTCTTCGGTCAGGCTGGCGCAGGCGGCTGAGGACTCCTCGGCCACGGCGGCGTTCTGCCGGGTGACCGTGTCCAGCTGACTGATCGCGCGATTTACCTCTTCCAAACCGGTGGCTTCCTCGGCGGCGGACGCGGCAATCTCCTCGACCCGGGCGGCGATGATCGCCACCTGATCGACGATCTCGTGCAGGGTTGAGCCAGTCGAGCCGACCAGCTTCACCCCGTGCTGCACCGCGCGCTCCGATTCGCTGATCAGCGAGCGGATCTCCTTGGCGGCGTCGGAAGAACGCTGCGCCAGCGCCCGGACTTCCTGGGCGACGACCGCGAAGCCCCGTCCGGCGTCGCCGGCGCGGGCGGCCTCAACGCCTGCATTGAGAGCGAGCAGGTTGGTCTGGAAGGCGATCTCGTCAATCACGCCGATGATGTGAGAAATCTCACGCGACGACTTCTCGATGGTCGTGATCGCTTCGACGGCTTCCTGGACGATGCCGCGGGACGCCTCGGCCTGATTGCGCGCCGTATTGACGATCGTGGCGGTTTCCTTTGCGGAGAGCAGCGTTTTGGCCACCGTCGCCGTGATCTCGTCGTGCGCGGCGGCGGTCTCCTCGAGGGTGGCGGCCTGCATCTCGGCGCGGCGGCCGAGTTCCTGAGCGCCGGCGGCGATCTGTTCAGAGGCCGAGGCGACGGAGGAACTGCTGTCCCGGATCTCCGCCATCACGGTGTTGAGTTCGAGGACCGCCTGATTGAAGTCCATGCGCAGGCGCTTGTACTCTTCGGGGAAGAACTCGGCGATGTTGGGAGAGAGCTCTCCGCGGGCGAGGCCCTGCAGGCGGATGGCCAGTCCGTCGACCACCGACTTTGTGTCCTTGGCGACCTTGCGGTTGTGCTCGTCCTGAGCGTCCCGCATCTCGTTCTCACGTCGGCGGGCCTCGATGGACTCTATCGCGTTGGTGCGGAACACCTCGACCGCCCGCGCCATTTCTCCGACCTCATCGCCACGATCGCCGTGGCGATTGACAGCATTGAGTTCGCCATTGGCCAACTCGGTGATTACGTGGGTCATGTCGATGACCGGCGCGATGGCGTTGGCCTTGAAGTCCTTGAGGCCCCGGAAGAGGACGAAGCCCAGACCCGCCGCCGCTGCGCCGACGGCGAGGAAGGCGATCCAGGTCATCATGGCCGCGTCGCCCTCAACCTTCTTGCTGAAGGAGTCCGAGGATTTGACCACCTCGTCGATCATCGCCCGGTGACGGGTGTAGGCCGCAGACGCCGTCTGATAGGCGGATTTG
>CAIUZX010000319.1 GCA_903903715.1 uncultured Caulobacterales bacterium | reverse complement strand
CGACCGCCTCACCCGCGGCCGGGTGATGAGCCAGCCGATCAGCCGCTTTGGCGTCATCAGCGGCATGATCGAGACGGCCGAGAACCTCGCCAAGGACTACAACATCTCGCGGGAAGCCTGCGACGTCTACGCCGCCCGCAGCCACCAGCGCGCCGCGGCGGCCTGGGCGGCGGGCAAGTTCGACGACGAGCTGATCCCCGTGCCCGTGCCCCAGAAGAAGGGCGATCCCGTCCTCTTCGCCCGCGACGAGGGCGTGCGCGCGGACGCCACGCCGGAGAGCCTTGGCCAGCTTCGCGCCATCGAAAAGGGCGGCGTGGTCACCGCGGGCAACGCCAGCCAGCAGAACGACGCCGCCGCCGTCTGCCTCGTGGTCGCCGAGGACAAGCTGGCCGAGCTGAACCTCGACCCCATGGGCTATATGGTCGGCTGGGCCGCCGCGGGCTGCGATCCCGCGCGCATGGGCATCGGCCCGGTCCCGGCGGTGGAGCGTCTGTTCGCCCGCTTTGGCCTCTCCTGGTCCGATATCGGCCTTGTGGAGCTGAACGAGGCCTTCGCCCCGCAGGTGCTGGCGGTGCTCAAAGGCTGGGGCTGGAGCGACGACGACAGCCGCCACGAGATCCTCAACGTCAACGGCTCGGGCATTTCGCTCGGCCACCCCATCGGCGCGACGGGGGGGCGGATCCTCGCCAACCTGATGCGCGAACTGCACCGCCGGGATGCGCGCTATGGCCTCGAGACCATGTGCATCGGCGGCGGTCAGGGCCTCGCAGCGGTGTTCGAGAAGGCGTGAGTTAGCTTTGGTGAATACCGCATTGGGAGTGGGTTATGAAAATGGCTCCAAAAATTCCCGTACTTGTCATTGTAAATGCCGCACTGGCGCTAGTCGCATTGGCCAGCATAGTGGCGTCAAATATATTTGAAAACAAATTGACCGTGCGGGCGGTGCTCACCCCGTCAGGCAAGTACGTCGTTCCTCACACCACGCACGGAGGCGTGGTCTTTGTGACCGCCATCGAACACTATATCAGTTTGTCGTTTTGGATCCTATTCGGTTGTTTGATCTTGGGGCAGCTCTTGATCAACTTCCTGAAGCGGAAATCGGCAGCCACGTGATGGGAACGCCCTCACCCCTCCACGGGGATATGCAAGTCGATGTGCGCGCCCTTTCGCGTGGGCTGGAAGTCGGCGGGATAGACTTCGAGGTCCGGGGCGACGACGGGCGTCAGGCCTGAGGCGGGCAGCAGCTCGCCCCAGATCATCGGCATGGCGGCCATGAGCTGCGGCTGCAGCGGCCCGCCGTCCAGGGTGATGCGGAAGACGGCGTAGGTCTGGGCGGAGATCGCCATCCGCTCGATCCCGGCGGGCAGATCACCCTCCCCCGTCACCTCAACCCCGGCGAGGTAGCCGTACTGACCTGAGGTTCTGTCGATCATCCAGGTCGCCCCGTAGGTGACGCCGTCCACCTGCCCCGGCAGAGGCAGGGCGCCGATCAGCCTGGGCCAGATCGCCGGGATCGCGCTTTGCGTGTCCATGTTGAACAGGATCCGCACGCCCGCAAGGGTGAAGGCGTCCCGCCGGACAAGGTCGTCCAGGCGGCGAACGGCGGCTGTATCAGGGATGGAGGTCATGTCGGGCTCCTTGGGTCTGCGCGTCTGGTCCATCCGCAGGAACCGTCCGGGCGGAACGCCGTAGCGGCTGCGGAAGGCGCGGGTGAAGGCCTGCTGGCTGTCGAAACCGGCGTCGAAGGCCGCCCCCACCAGCGTCGGGGGATGATCGGACATCAGCGCCAGCGCTGCGGCCTGCAGCCGACAGTCCCGGACATAGCTGATGACGCTCTTGCCAAAGCGCGCCGTGAACAGGCGTGAAAAGTGATAGGGGGACAGACCCGCGATCTTTGCGAGGTCGTTGAGGCTGATGGGCGCCGAGCCGCTCGCGGCGATGTGGGCCAGCACCTCGGCGAGCCGTGTTTCCATGGAAAGGCGATCCGTCATGCGCTGACCCTGCCAGCCTTCAACCGGCCCGTCTTGTCCGGGATTGCTGTACGGCGACCGTCACCAGTAGTCGCGCATCAGCTCCGTCGCCCAGGCGGGCTGGGTCACCTCGCCCCGCGGCAGGAACTCCCGCATCACCGGCTTGAGGTCGAGGACCGGCGTGCCGTCAATGGCGTCGAGGCCCTGCACCTCGACATTCAGACCGCTCACCGACAGGATCTTGCACGCGCACAGGCCCAGCCGGTTGGGCCGGTTCTTGCCTCGCTGGG
>CAIUZX010000318.1 GCA_903903715.1 uncultured Caulobacterales bacterium | reverse complement strand
GCGGTGCTCTCGCACATGAGGGACGACATCGTTTGGCACTTCGCGGCGGCGGCGGAGCCTCCGCTGCGGGGCAAGGCGTCCGCCCGCAAATTCCTCACCCGCTTCGGCGCGGACATCGCCGAGGTGCGCTGGCGCGTGTTCCATCATGCGGAGTCCGGGAACCGGCTGTTCGTCGAGGGCGTGGATGAGCTGGTGTCGCCAACGGGGATCGTGACGGTTGCGCCCTACGCCGGAGTGCTGGAGTTTGACGGCGATCTCGTCATCGGCTGGCGGGACTATGTCGACGTCGGCGTCATGGCTGCGCAACGCAAGGGAGAGCCCCTGTCGGCGCAGGTGCTCGAGCTGATGGACAAGCCTGCGATTTAGGCGTCCTCACGCCAGTTGCGGCGCGGTCTCGCTCTTCCGACGCTTCGGAGTCAGGACCTGAATCCAGCGGGGACGGCTGTAGACCGGCGTATCCAGGACCAGCCGACGCTCGTCCGGCGACAGCTCGACATGCAGAGCCGTGAGCAGGTCGCGCAGGGCGGGTGTCACCTCGCCGTCGAACAGTGCGCAGTAGGCGGGAGACCGCCGTGACTGGCGTTCGATATGGTTCAGGAGGCGCAGGACGGCCAGCTTGACCCGCGACAACGCAACAAAGCTCTCAAGGCTGGCTGGGGCCGACGATTCCAGGTCATCGAGGCGTCGCCGTATATCCTCGGGCGCGGAAGACTTTCGGATCTTCGCAATTGGGACCTGCTTGAACGTGTTCGCCAGCAGAAGGGCGAAGGCCTTCACCGCGTCGCGATGCGTCTCGGCGTCGTAAGCCGCCCCGGTTGAGGGCGCGGCGCCGGCAAGCTTCTCCACCAGGTCCAGCTGGCGTTTCGCGGCGCCCAGGACCTGTGTGGACAGGGCGTCCTTGGCCGCGCGCTCGCGTTCAGCCGATCGAAACGCCGCGAAGCCGAGGGCGCCGATGACGAGGCCTGCCGCCGTCTGACCGACGATCGGCGGCAACGCCTCTACCGCCCGGACGCCCTTGGCGACGTCGGCGGAGGACGGGATCAGCGTGGAAAGATCTGCGAGCTGGATCTTGGGCGTGCTGTTGCGCGTGGTTGAGATCGACGCGCTGCGACCTGCGTCCGCCTTTGCAAGGGTCGGCGTATCGCGGTGCGTGGGTCCCTGGCCGCCGCTCTGCGCCGCAAGGGTCATATCCATCCGGTCCGGCGGCCTGCGGATCTGGCGCAGGTAGAGCCCATTGTCGGTCATGCGCCGCGCCCGGTTGATCTCGACATCCTCGAAGGTGATGTAGCTGTTCAGAAAGCCCGGCCCGCAGCGGGTGTCCACGTCGCCCTTCTGATTGCCGCCGAGCACCGTCACCTTGTCGGCGCCGGCAAAGCCGACAAACAGTCCGACGTGACCGATCGAAGCATCGTCAACGTCGGTGAAGATGCAGATGTCGCCCAGCCGCGGCGTCTCGACCGGCGTTCCGTAGTGCAGGTAGCTTTGCGACGCGATGGGGTTTGAGGGCAGGGGGCGCCCGTCCCGCTGCAGGCACCAGGCCAGGGCGACCGCGCACCAGGGCGCGCAACTGTCATAGACCGGGTCCGAATAGCCCACGTCGTGGAACAGCTTTGCGATCAACGGGTTGCGAGCCGAGCGCCAGCGGGCGTTGAAGCTTTCGCCCGTCGACCCCTTGGCCGAGATCGCCGCGAGGCTCAGCATAATCT
The DNA here is from genome assembly GCA_903903715.1 of uncultured Caulobacterales bacterium. Lineage (GTDB taxonomy): Bacteria > Pseudomonadota > Alphaproteobacteria > Caulobacterales > Caulobacteraceae > CAIMFV01. The sequence continues at coordinate 6,902 of CAIUZX010000318.1, read as the reverse complement.
CGTAGTAGCCGCGCTGGGGCAGGGCGTTGAGGAGTTCTTGGGCGCGCTGGTCGTCCGCGCCGCGAAGGCCTTGCGCGCCGACGATGCGCGTGGAGGCGGCGCAGGACGCGGCGACGACCGTCATGGCGATGATCGTCCGTCTTCTGACAGTCATCGTTGGGGCCCCCAAGCCCGATTCAGATCGGAGAGCCTGGTCGGCTCTCCCGTCGCGCGACGGACGCCACGCCCGAGGTCAGGCGAAGGTTGGCGACCACCCCTAGCCGCGCATTAACCATTTATCGACATGAGCTTTACGGGGCAAGGTGAATGAGATGGCTTGAGGCGGCTTGAATTCAATCCTCCAGAGGTGTGACATCGATGATGACGCAGCCCGCCTTTTCGCTCCATAAGCCGCCCGTCCGAGGAGACGAAGGATGACCGATCCCGTTTTTGACCGCGCCTGGGCGCATCTCATCGTTGATCGGCAAGGCCCCGTCGCGACCGTGACCCTCAATCGTCCAGACGCCCGCAACGCCCTCAGCACCGCGCTGATGCAGGAATTGACGGAGGTGGCGCGGTCCTTGCGCCTTCGCGCGGACGTGCTGGCGGTGATCCTGACCGGCGGCGCAAGCGCCTTTTCGGCGGGGGCGGATCTGTCAGATGTCCGGACACGGACGACCGCGCCCTCATTGCTCGAGACGCGGGAGGCCATCGCCGTGGGGCCCGACATGTGCCGGGCCTGGGAAGAGATCGAGGCGGTGACCATCGTCGCCGTCGAAGGCTACTGTATCGGCGGCGGCTGTGCGCTGGCGGTCGCCTGCGACTTCCGCATCCTGGGGGAGGGAGCCTACATGCGCCTGCCGGAGGTTCCGCTCGGCATCAACATGAGCTGGCGGTCCATTCCCCGCATCGCGACGCTGGCGGGCCCGTCCCGCGCCAAGCGGTTCGTCATGTTCGGCGAGCCGGCGGATGCTGCGACCTGCCTTGCCTGGGGCATGGCGGATGAGGTGACGCCGGCGGGCGAGGCCCTGCGGGTCGCGGGGGACTGGGCGCGCAAGGTCGCCGCCCTGCCGCCCCTGCCGGTGCGGATGACGAAGGAGGCGGTGAACGCGGCGGCGAATGCGCACCACCATGCAACGAGCTTCATGGACCGGGACCAGTATCTTCTCACCGCCCGCACCGAGGATTTCCGCGAGGGGGCGAAGGCATTCTTCGAAAAGCGGCCCGGCGCCTTCAAGGGGAACTGAGCGGCGTCAGAGCTTTCGGCTGAGGTGCCGGATCGCGACGCCGAAGGCGGTCAGGCTGCCGATCAGGGCGATTGTGAACACGCCGGTGACGAGGTTGTTGGCGGGGTGGGAATCAAAGACCATGCCGCGGACGCCCAGCAGGGGCGCGATGAACGCCGCCACCGTGTTCCCCCAGCCGCCGACGCCCAGCCCGATGATCAGCGTCCGCTCCAGTCCGGCGCTCATCGGCTTCACCCGGGTCACCAGCGCGACCAGCAGCACGAGCATCCCGTTCAGCAGCCCCTCGAGGTGCGCCATGTTCCAGGCGCGATAGTCGCCAGACGTGTGGGGCGCAGGCAGGCCGGGATACGCGGTTGCAACCACGACCCAGACCAGTGGAAACCCCGCCAGAAACATCCCGAACAGGATCATTAACAGTCCGTTCAGAGCTGTGAAGCGCAAGCCGTTGTCAGACATCACCGGTATCTCTTCGCGTTTGGGCGTTTAAGCCAGCGTGCGACGGATCCCGGCAGAAGCGCAACACGGGCGGTATCCGCGCGCAAGCGCAGGCGCTTCCACCTCACCTGTCCTCAATCACCGCGATGTCAGCAAGACAATGGTGGGTGCAGTAGGATTCGAACCTACGACCCGCTGATTAAGAGTCAGCTGCTCTACCAACTGAGCTATGCACCCCCCGGCCGCAGGCAAACGTCAGCGGCGAGAGGGGGGCGATCTATCCGGCTTTCGCGCGAATGGCAAGCACATTCCGGCCGTGCAGCAGCAGGCAAAGCGCAGGCCTGTTCTCGGTTGGTAACCATCTCTTCACGTGCTGTGAGCCAAAGTGCGTAACACGAATGGGGTCAGACTGCCCGAATTGGGCGCGACGGCGTCGCCGGCGCATCCCCTTTTGCGCGCGGCTCGGGGCTGAAGTGAGAGGCGAGATGGCTGAAAACGAGGATGTGACGACGGTCGTCTTGCCGTCTGTCCTGGATCTGAAAGCAGTGGGGCCTCTGCACCAGACTTTCCTGTCGGCTCGAGGAACGCCGATCGACGTCAACGCCGCCGACGTGACGCGCCTGGGCGGGCTGGGTCTGCAGCTCCTGCTGTCGGCGCGCGCCACTTGGGCCAATGACGGGCTGCCGTTCCGCGTGAGCGCGCCGTCCGAAGATTTCAACGCCGCGCTCGCCCTCTTCGGAGCGCAGGATCTAACAGCCGCCGACGCCAAGGAGCTGCATTCGTGACCAAGACGATTTTGACCGTGGACGACAGCCGGACCATGCGGGACATGCTGCATCTGGCGCTGAGCGAGGCGGGGTTTCGGGTGGTTCAGGCCGTCGACGGTCTGGACGGCCTCGAAGCCCTCGATGCGGCTCAGGCAGACGTGATCATCACCGATATCAACATGCCGAGGATGGACGGTTTCGGCTTCATCGAGGGTGTGCGCGCCAACGAGAAGCACCGCGGAACGCCAATCCTGGTTCTCACAACCGAAAGCGACGTCGCCAAAAAGCAGCGCGCGAAGTCGGCGGGAGCCACCGGGTGGATCGTGAAACCCTTCAATCCGGAAAAGCTGATCGACGCCATTCGCCGCGTCGCCGCCTGATCTGACCTCTCCCACGTCGCCGAGGACACCTAAGGCCATGGATCCGCTAGCCGCCATCAAGGTCACCTTCTTCCAGGAATGCGAAGAGCAGCTCGCCGAGCTCGAGACGGGCCTGCTGTCGATGGAGGGCGGAGATCAGGACCCCGAGATCGTCAACGCGGTCTTCCGCGCCGTGCATTCGATCAAGGGCGGCGCAGGTGCGTTCAGCCTGGAAGACCTCGTGCGCTTTTCTCACGTCTTCGAAACGGCGCTGGACCGAATCCGCAGCGGAGCCATCGAGGCGGATCAGGACGCGATCAAGCTGCTCCTGCGGTCCGCTGACGTTCTGGCCGACCATGTGCGCGCCGCACGTGACGGCGGGACGGTAGATGTTGGCCGGTCTCAGGCGATGGCCGAGGCGCTCGCCGCGCTGGCCGAAGGCGACGGATCGGCGGAAACGGAAGAAGACACTGGCGACGGCTTCGGCGAATTCGAGTTCAAGCCCGTCGCCTTCGACATGGGCGAGATTACAGCGGAGCCTGCGCCTACTTCCACCACATTCAATGTCCGCTTCTATCCGCAGGCGGCCCTTTATCAGAAGGCCAACGAGTCGGCCCTCCTGCTGCGCGAACTCACGCGCCTGGGAGACATTGAGGTTGAGCTTGACGCCTCGGGGCTGCCGATGCTGGCGGAGCTGAACCCCGAAGACGCCTATCTGGGCTGGACCATCGCCGTCACTGGCGAGACCGTGACGGAAGCTGCTGTCCGCGAGGTTTTCGAGTGGGTCGACGGCGACTGCTATCTCGACATCGTGCAGGCCGGCGCGGCGGCGGCGCTGACGCCGGCCTCGGAGATGTCGGTTGACGCCATGGGCGGAGAGGTCGACGTGCTGGCGTTGATCCGCGCAGCGCAGGAAGCCGAGATCTCTCCTTCGCCAGCGGTGGCGATCTCGGCGCCCGAGCCGGCCAAGGCGAAGGAACAGGCGCTGGACGCCAAAGCCCAGGCGACAGCCCGCGAAGCGTCTCCCCAGACGATCCGCGTGGATCTCGAGCGGGTCGATCGCCTGATCGATCTTGTCGGCGAGCTGGTGATCAATCAGGCCATGCTGGCGCAGCGCGTCGCCGAATGTGGCCTGCAGCGTGCGTCTTCGGTGGCCGTCGGTCTCGATGACCTCGAGCACCTGACCCGCGAGATCCAGGACAGCGTGATGGCCATCCGCGCCCAGCCGGTCAAGTCGGTGTTCCAGCGTTTCCCGCGTCTCGTGCGGGAGATCGCCGCCATGACGGGCAAGGAAGTCCGGCTGATCATGGATGGGGAGAACACCGAGGTCGACAAGACGGTCATTGAGCGCCTCAGCGATCCTCTCACCCACATGATCCGCAATGCGATCGACCATGGGCTGGAAGCGCCTGAGGACCGGGTCGCCGCCGGCAAGCCCCGCGAGGGCGTCGTCCGCCTCGCCGCCTTGCACCGGTCGGGTCGGATCGTGATCGAGATCTCAGATGACGGGCGCGGCATAAACCGTTCGCGGGTCAAGCAGATCGCCGTCGACAAGGGACTGATCGCCCCCGACGCCAACCTGTCGGATGAAGAGATCGATAACCTGATCTTCATGGCGGGGTTCTCGACCGCGGCCACTGTATCGGACATCTCCGGACGCGGGGTCGGCATGGACGTGGTGCGTCGCTCGATCCAGTCGTTGGGCGGGAGGATCAATATCAGCTCGCGGCCGGGGCAGGGTTCGACCTTCACCCTCAGCCTGCCGCTGACCCTCGCCGTGCTCGACGGCATGGTGGTCACCGTGGCCGGCCAGACCCTGGTCGCGCCGCTGACCGCCATCATCGAGAGCCTGCAGCCCAAGGCCGCTGACGTGAGGAGCCTTGGACCCAACGCCCAGGTGATCGCGATCCGCGACTCGCACGTGCCGCTGATCGATATCGGCCGGTCCCTCGGCTATCGCACCGTAACGCCGCCGCCGACCGAAGGCGTCGCACTGCTGGTGGAAGGCGAGGGCGGCGCCCGTGCGGCCCTGATGGTCGACGCGATTCAGGGGCAGCGTCAGGTCGTGATCAAGAGCCTTGAAGCCAACTACCGGCCCGTGCCCGGCATTGCCGCCGCGACCATCCTCGGCGATGGACGGGTGGCGCTGATCCTCGACATCGACGCGGTCATGGTGCCCAAGCCCCATGGCGCCGCCGCGACCACCTCGGGGGCTGACGCCGTGCGTCCGACCGCCGCTTCCGATCTTCCTCTAGCAATGGCGGGATGACTGTCATGACCGAACCCACTCACGCCCAGACCGGCGAACGTATGGAGCTGATCTCATTCCGGATCGGCGAGCAGGAATTTTGCGTCGACATCATGTCCGTCCGCGAGATCCGCGGCTGGACGCCTGCGACCCCGCTTCCGCAGTCGCCAGGCTTTGTCAAAGGTGTGATCAACCTGCGCGGCGCGGTCCTGCCGATCGTTGATTTGGCCGCCCGCATGGGCCTCGCAATGACCGAGCCGTCGGAGCGTCACGTCATCATCGTCACCCGGATCGGGGACCAGCAGGTCGGTCTTCTGGTCGACGCCGTGTGCGACATCATCACCATCGGCGGCGATGCGGTGCAGCAGACGCCAGACGTCGCCTGTGAAACGGTCAAGACCTTCGTGAAGGGACTACTCGCCCTGGAAGGCCGGATGATCAGCCTCATCTCTCTCGAATATGTGCTGCCCGAACTGAGGGCGGAAGCCACAGGGGTGGAGCTCGCAGCATAAATGGCGGGAGCGACGTCCGAGGTGCAGACACAAAGCGGCGCAACACGGCTCGTCGAAGGCGAGTTTGCGTTTACGGCGGAAGACTTCCGTCGCATCGCGTCGATGATTCACGCCGACGCGGGAATACACCTGCAGGAAAGCAAGGCGACGCTGGTCTATTCGCGTCTTGCCAAGCGGCTGAGATCCCTTGGGCTGGAGAACTTCCGCGAGTACTGCGCCCTGATCCAGGACGCCGAAGGGGTGGATGAACGCCAAAAGATGCTGGCGGCCCTGACGACCAATGTGACGCGCTTCTTCCGAGAACCTCACCATTTCGAACACCTGTCGTCGCGCGTCCTGCCGCCGCTGATCGATCTGGCGAGGCGCGGTGGTCGGGTCCGTCTCTGGTCTGCAGCCTGTTCGAGCGGACAGGAGCCCTATTCCATGGCTATGTCCCTGCTCAGCCTCATGCCGAACGCTGGGGACTATGATATCCGGATCCTAGCGACGGATATTGATCCGAACGTCACTGCAACGGGGCGAGCGGGGGTGTATGCGGAGGATCTGACAGCGGGCATTCCGCGCGATCAACTCACCCGCTGGTTCGAGCAGACCCAGACCGATCGCGGCGAGAAGGCCTGGCGCGCCGGTGCGGCGCTACAGCAACTTGTGTCCTTCCGAGAGCTCAATCTCATCGGTAACTGGCCTATGAAGGGCAAGTTCGATGCGATCTTCTGCCGAAATGTCGTCATTTATTTTGAAGAGGCGACCCAATCGAAGATCTGGGCGAGATTTACGCCGCTGATGACCCCGAATGCGCGCCTTTACATCGGTCATTCGGAGCGCGTCACCGGGCCTGCGGTCTCGCAGCTGGTTGGTGACGGCCTGACGACCTATAAGTTGTCGGGAGGCGCGTAGATATGGCCAAGGTTCGTGTGCTGATCGTTGACGACAGTGCGACCATGCGCAGCCTGATCGCTGCGGCCCTGCGCAAGGATCCCGATATCGACGTCGTGGGGCAGGCGGGAGATCCGCTGGAGGCGCGCGAGGCGATCAAGGCGCTCAATCCCGACGTGATCACCCTCGATGTCGAGATGCCGAACATGAACGGCCTCGATTTCCTCGAAAAAATCATGCGTCTGCGCCCGACGCCTGTGATCATGATCTCCACGCTCACCCAGGCGGGCGCCGATGCAACCCTTACGGCGCTTGAGTTCGGCGCCGTCGACTGTGTCGGCAAGCCCGTTGCGGGCGGAGTCGGCGACGCCATCTCGGCTTTTTCAGGCCTGCCTGAGCGGGTCAAGGCGGCGGCGGGCGCGCGCCTTCGGCCCCTGGCCTCCAACGCGGGGCGTAACGCGCCGCCAAGGCCTGCGCCG